>JAGWNU010000113.1 GCA_028871175.1 Burkholderiaceae bacterium
CGGCCCTGGCCGATGATGCGCGGCAGGATCGCGCAGGCGCCCATGTCGCAGCCGGCCAGACCGACGCGGTTGAAGAGGAACGCCGTCTTGCTGCGCGCGGTGCCCAGGCGCAGGTCGGAAGACATTGCCAGGATGGCGCCCGCGCCAGCGCACACGCCGTCAATGGCAGCGACGATGGGCTGCGGGCACGCGCGCATCGTCTTCACCAGTTCGCCCGTCATGCGCGTGAACATCAGCAGTTCGGGTGCCTTCAGTTGCACGAGCGGGCCGATGATCTCGTGCACGTCGCCACCGGAGCAGAAGTTGTCGCCCGCGCCGGCCAGCACGATGGCCTTGACGTCATCCGCCCACTTGAGCTGATGAAACAGGTCACGCAGCTCGGCGTACGAATCGAACGTGAGCGGGTTCTTGCGCTCGGGCCGGTTGAGCGTGATGGTGGCAACGCCGCCTTCCACGCTCCACAGGAAATGCTTGGCTTGATAGCCCGAAAGCGGTCGGCGGTTGCCGGCCAGCAGGGCCGGGTCCACATGGTGATTCGGGTCGGTCATGGTTGGGTCGGATTCGTTCAGGGTTGATCTTCGCGGGCATCCAGCTCTTGCTCGCGCTGCGCGAGATGAACGCGCAGGTGGCCGAGCTGCGCATAGAGCGCGTCTTTGTTGGCAATGCCAAGGCCGTCGAACATCTCGATCAGCCAGCGTTCGTGCTCGGCGGCCATCTCGGCAAAGTGGCGGCGGCCGGCGTCGGTCAGCAGCACGCGAAAGGACCGGCGATCATCCGGATCCGCCTCGCGTTTGACAAGCCCTTCCTTCTCCAGCTGGTCGGTCAGGCCGGTGACGTTGCCGCCGGTCACCATCAGGTAGCGCGACAGCACGTTCATGCGCAGGCCGTCCGGATGCCTGTCGAGTTGTGCCAGATAGTCGAAGCGCGGCAACGTGGTGTTGAAACGCGTGCGCAGGCGCTGGCGGATCTGCTGTTCGATCTGCGTGCTGCAGGCCAACAGGCGCAGCCAGATCTTGACGTCCATGTGGTCGTCCACATGCGCGCGGGCTTCCAGGCCGATATGTTGGTCGCCCAACGCCTGCACGACGGCGTGGTGGCCGGAGGCGCGCGTGGCCAGCGCGGTTTTGCGTGGCTTGCTCACATCACCTCCCCGCCGGATACTGAGATGGATTGCCCGGTGATGGAAGACGCGCCATCGGAGCACAGCCACACCACGGCGTTCGCCACTTCGTCCGGCGTGATCAGCCGGCCCTGCGGGTTGCCCTTCACCAGCTCGGCCCGCGCGTCTTCTGCGCTGCGGCCGGTGCGGGCGACGATGCGGTCGATGCTCTCGCGCACGATGTCGGTTTCCGTATAGCCGGGGCAGACTGCGTTGACGGTGACGCCGCGCGCCGCCAGCTCCAGCGCCAGCGAGCGCGTGAGGCCAATGACGCCATGCTTGGCGGCCACATACGCCGACACATACGCATAACCGCGCTGCCCCGCCGTGCTGGCAATGTTCACGATGCGGCCGCGGCCCGACGCCTGCACATCGGCCAGCGCCGCCTGTGTGCACAGGAACGTGCCCGTCAGGTTGACGGCCAACATGCGCTGCCATTGGTCGAGCGTGGTCTTGGCAAACGGCGCACTCTCAGCCTGGCCCGCGTTGTTGACAAGGATGGAGATGGGGCCGAGCCCCGCGCGTGCAGATTCGAACGCCGCCGACACGCTCGCCTCGTCGGTCACATCGCACGTCACGACTTGCGCGCGGGCGCTGTCTGGCAACGTCTTGGCAGTGGCGTGCAGCACATCGGCGTTGCGTCCCATCAGCGTGAGCGTGGCGCCATGCGCCGCGAGTTGCGCGGCAATCGCAGCGCCAATCCCGCGCCCAGCGCCAGTAACAACGGCGTGGTGCCCGCTGAGCATTGCAGGTGTCGCCATCTCAAACCCCCTGCATGCGATTGGCCTGCTCCAGCGGAGACAGCCCCGCCGCCTGCGCGGCCATCGCGCGCTCGCGCTCCAGGTTGCGCTCCAGCTGCAGCTTGCCCGCGCGATATTGCTTGGGCCACGGCATATCGAGGTAGCCGATGCGCGCAGCTTCGTTCAGCGTCCAGGCCGGGTTGGCGAGGTGCGGGCGCGCCACGGCGCACAGGTCGGCACGGCCGGCCGCGATGATGCTGTTGACGTGGTCCGCCTCGGAGATGGCGCCCACGGCAATCGTGGCGATGCCCGCCTCGTTGCGCACGCGGTCGGCAAACGGCGTCTGGAACATGCGGCCATACACTGGCTGCTCCTTCTTGCTGACCTGGCCCGATGAGCAATCGATCATGTCCGCGCCTGCGGCCTTGAAGATGCGCGCGATCTCTACCGCATCGTCGGGCGTAATACCGCCCTCCACCCAGTCGTGCGCGGAAATCCGCACCGACATGGGCTTGTTGCTAGGCCACACCTCCCTCACCGCGTGGAAGACTTCGAGCGGAAAACGCAAGCGGTTTTCCAGCGAGCCGCCATATTCGTCATTGCGCTGATTCGTCAACGGCGAGATGAACGACGACAACAGATAGCCGTGCGCGCAGTGCAGCTCCAGCCAGTCGAATCCGGCTTCTGCTGCCAGGCGCGCGGCGTGAAAAAAGTCGTCACGCACGCGGTCCATGTCGTCGCGCGTCATGGCGCGCGACCACTGGCTCACGCCATCCAGGTACTGCTGCGGCGATGCGGAGATCAGCGGCCAGTTCTGCCCGCCTTCCAGCGGCAGATCGATGCCCTCCCACGCCACGCGCGTCGAGCCCTTGGCACCGGCATGACCGAGCTGGATACCCAGCTTCGCATCGCTGTTGGCGTGCACGAACTGCACGATGCGCGCCCAGCCGTCGCGCTGGTCGGTGTTCCACAAACCCGGGCAGCCCGGGGTGATGCGCGCATCGGGCGACACGCACGTCATCTCGGCCATCACCAGGCCGGCGCCCCCCATGGCGCGCGCGCCCAGGTGCACGAGGTGATAGTCCGCCGGCTGGCCGTCTTCGCACGAGTACTGCGCCATGGGCGACACCACCACGCGGTTCTTGAGCGTGACGCCGCGCACCGTGAAGGGCGTGAACATCGGCGGCACGGGGCCGTGCTGCGGCCCGCGCGGAGCGCCGGCCTGCTCGGCAATCCAGTCTTCAAACTGTTCGAGATAATGCTTGTCGCGCTGACGCAGGTTTTCGTGGCTGATGCGCTGGCTGCGCGTGAGCAGCGAATACGCAAATTGTTCGGTCGGCAGGTTGGCGTAGCGGTCTATGTTTTCAAACCACTCGGTCGAGTTGCGCGCCGCGTTCTGGATGCGCAGCACTTCCACGCTGCGCACTGCCTCGTAGTGCTCAAGCGCGGCACGCAAATCGCCAGGGTGCTGGCCGATGCTGCGCGCCAGTTCAATCGAATCTTCCAGCGCCAGTTTGGTGCCCGACCCGATCGAGAAATGCGCCGTGTGCGCGGCGTCGCCCATCAGCACCACCGGCGTGCCGTGCGCGTTGGTATGCACCCAATGCCGGCAAACCACGCGCGGAAAGCGAATCCACTGCGCCGAGCCCCGCAGGTGCGTGGCGTTGGAGATCAGCTTGTTGCCGTCGAGGTACTTGGCGAAGAGCCGCTCGCAGTACGCGATGGCCTCTTCCTTCTCCATGGTCTCCAGCCCGGCGGCGCGCCATACCTCCTCGGGCGCCTCGACGATGAAGGTGGAGGTCTCGTCGTCAAAGCGGTATGCATGCGCCTGGAACCAGCCGTGCTCGGTCTCTTCAAATGCAAACGTGAAGGCCTCGAACAGCTTGTGCGTGCCCAGCCAGACAAAGCGGCATCGGCGCGTGTCGATATCCGGTTGATACGTGGCGGCGTACTTGGTGCGGATGCGGCTGTTCAGGCCGTCGCTGGCGATGATGAGGTCGGCATCGGCATAGGCCCCGTCGTTTTCCAAATCCTGATCTTGCACATCGGTTTCAAAGACGAGCTTGACGCCCTCTTCCTCGCAGCGCGCCTGCAGGATGTTCAGCAGGCGCTTGCGCCCGATACCGCAGAAGCCGTGCCCGCCCGAGCGCACGACCTGGCCGCGGATGTGCACCTCAATGTCGTCCCAGTGGTTGAAGGCGTCGAGGATCTGCGCGGCGCTCTTGGCGTCGGCGCGCTGCAGGTTGCCCAGCGTCTGGTCAGAGAACACCACGCCCCAGCCAAACGTGTCATACGGCCGGTTGCGCTCCACCACGGTGATGTCGTGCGTCGGGTCCTGCAACTTCATCAGCAGGGCAAAGTACAGGCCGCCCGGCCCACCACCAATACAGACAATCTTCATGACAGCTCCGCGTTCGATGCAGATACATTAGACATGAATAGTTTAGTTGTAAAGTAATTAGGCGGGATGCGGACCCGGGGATTACACCAAGGCGGCGACGGCAAACGTACATCAAAGGAGCATTGGCGTCCCGCCCGGCCAGGCCGATGGGGAGTGGCACCGTCGGGTTACAGGCCGTTACACAGCCCGGGCCGGCTTTAATGTTCGCTTAAGACTGGCGACCTAGCCTGCACACGTCGCACATCAACCGGATGGGAAAAACCGCCATGTCCCCGCAAGAACAGCAAGCCCTGGAAACCTTCCTGGCCCAATTGACGCAAGCGCGCGCCGCGACCAAGGACCCGCAGGCCGAGGCCCGGATTCTGGACGCCGTGGCGCGCCAACCCGACGCAGCGTATCTGCTGGTACAGCGCGCCATGCTGCTCGACCAGGCACTTGCCTCTGCGCAGGCCCAGATTGCGACGTTGCAGAGCCAGCTTCAGGCGGCACAGGCCGGGCGTAGCACGTCGTTCATGGATGCCGCCAGCAACTGGGGAAGCCACGCCAACGGGGCAACGCCCGCCCCTGGCTATACGCCGCAGCAAGCCGCTCCAGCATCGATGCCTACCGCTGCCCAGCCGATGCCCTCCCAGCCTGCGCGCGGCGGTTTCCTGAGCGGCGGGCTTGGCAGCACGCTCGGCAGCATCGCCACCACGGCGGCGGGCGTGGCCGGCGGCGCGTTGCTGTTCCAGGGGATCGAAAACCTGTTCCACCACAACAGCGGCGGCGGCTTCTTCGGCCAGCAGCCGATGCTGGGCGGCCCGTCGGAAACCATCATCAACAACATCTACGAGGGCGACAGCGGTCGGTCATCCAACCTCGACACGTCGTCACGCGACGACGGCCTGCTCGATACGGATTTCAGCGACAGTGACTATTCAGATGATGGTTCGACGCTGATTTAGGCAATACAGGCGTACGTCGTCACTCGGCCATCGCCCGCGCCGATGACGACCGATGCATCAGGCCGCCGCCTGGTGCATCGCCTCATGCCGATCGCCGCCCAGGCTCTCGACCAGATCGGTCAACATCCGCCCGAGTTCACCCGTCATCAGGGCGACGTCCGATTCGAAGCGTTCGTCGTCATTCTGCGCGGTGGCGTCCGCCGCTTCCTTGATAACGTCGAGCGGCGTCACGCGCTTGATCGTCAGCGACGGCGTCAGCAGGAACGAGATCCGGTTGTCCCATGTCATCGCGAGGCGCGTGCACTGCTTGCCGGCCTCGATATGCCGGCGCATGTCGTCCGCTTCCAGCGCGTGGCCGACGTATCGCACCGTGGCGCCGCCTTCGCCGGTCGAGCGCAGTTCAGCGTCCTGGTCGACGGTGAATCCGCCCGGCGCCTCACCGGAGAGCAGCCAGTCCGTCATCGCGGCAACCGGTGACCGCGCCACCTGGACGCTCGTGATCGGCAACCGGTCGATCGACTTCACCAGCAGGCTGCGAACGTCGTCGGCCACGCCCTGCGCAGCCGCATCGATGACGAGCCAGCCGTTGACCGGATCGATCCACACACGGGTATCGCGGCGGATGGCGAACGCACGGGGGAGCAATTCATCGGTCACCTGCTCCTTCAGTTCGCGCATCTGTTTGCGCCCGACCTTGAAGCCTTGCTGCTCTTCGAGTTCAACCGCGCGGGCCCTGGTCACCTGATTGACGACCGACGCCGGGAGCAGTTTCTTCTCGGCACGGAACACGAGCAGCATCTGCCGGTTGGTCGAATAGACGAGCGCGCCGTCATCGCGTGGCGATGCCCATCCGGCGCTTTGCATGTCGAGGCTGTTTCCGGGCCGGAACGCGTGGGGCGCCAGCCATTGTTCGATCTGGTCGGGCGTCACGGCCCAGGGTGCCGGCAGACGATGAAGCTGAAGATTCTTGAACCACATGGAGTGAGGGAGTCCGGGCAAAGTGCGCGATTTTAAATGACGGCCACACATGCCCGTCGATTGCCGTCGGGCGCACTCTCGCACAGTCGGATTCCACGGGTGGCGCGCCGCACTTCGCGCCTGGCTGCTCGCATTCGACAGTCTGAGGTTCAAACGCCTCCCGGAAGCCGTCGATGCCCCCTGCTCGAGCATCGGCGTCCACGGCTCACCACTCGAGCGCTGCTGCACCGTGCCCGCCGCTGACTTGCACAAATTCTATCTTTCGAATATATTGGAACTATGGAAGAAAATGATGTCGTCCGATCCCTTGCTGCCCTTGCCCATCACCTCCGCCTGCAGGTTTTCCGCATGCTGGTGGTAGCCGGGCCAACGGGCATGACGCCAGGCGCGCTTGCCGAACAGCTCGACGTGCCGGGCGCCACGTTGTCGTTCCACCTCAAGGAACTGATGAACGCGCGCCTCGTCACGCAGGAGCGCGATGGCCGCAACCTGATCTATCGCGCGGCCTACGACCACATGGCGGCCTTGCTGGGCTTCCTGACGGCCAATTGCTGCCAGGGGGCGGCCTGCCTGGAACCCAGCACCACCGATTGCAAATGCTGAAGGAGTACCCCATGAAACGATTCCACGTGCATGTCCACGTTGATGACCTGTCGAAGAGCATCGCGTTCTATTCGAAGCTGTTCGCGGCCGAGCCGACCCGTGTCGAGAGCGACTATGCGAAGTGGATGCTGGACGACCCGCGCATCAACTTCGCCATCTCCACACGGGGCAGCACGCCTGGCGTGGATCATCTGGGCTTTCAGGTAGATGACGCGGCTGAGCTGGCCGAGCTGAAAGCACGTGCCGAGGCCGCCGACATGGCGCTGCTGGACGAGGGCGAAACCACCTGCTGCTACGCGCGCAGCGACAAGCATTGGATCACCGACCCGCAGGGCATCGCCTGGGAGCACTTCCACTCGCTCGCAAACATTCCGGTATTCAGTGAAGGCACGCAGGAAGCGGCCCCGGCCGAGGCCTCGGCATGTTGCGCCCCGCGCGCGCAGGGGGGAAAGCCGGTCGGCATCGCGGTCAAGTCGGGCTCGTCCTGCTGCTAGGAGCGCCGAGATGGCCGACCACACCACTAACGTCCTGATCCTCTGCACCCACAACTCCGCACGCAGCGTGCTGAGCGAAGGCATGCTCAACCATTGGGCGCGGACGCTGGGCAAGGATGTCCGCGCCTACAGCGCGGGCAGCGCGCCCAGCGGGCGAATCAACCCATTCGCCGTCGAGGCGTTGGAACAAGCCGGCGTCGACACCACGGGCTATCGCAGCAAGAGCTGGGACGAGTTCGTCGCCGACGGCGCGCCGCAGATGCGCATCGTCATCACCGTCTGCGACAGCGCCGCGGCCGAGACCTGCCCGTACTGGCCCGGCAGCCCCGTGAAGGTGCATTGGGGCTACCCCGATCCATCCAACGCGCAGGGCGGTGACGCGGGCAAACGGCAGGCTTTCGAGTTGACGCGCCAGGCCATCGGATACCGCATGCTGCAACTGCTGATGCTGCCGCTCGACACGCTCGACAACGCTGCGTTGCAGGCGCATCTCGACCGTATCTCGCAAAGCTGATCCGCCGCGCGGCGGCTTACCACCCTGGCCTACCGGCGCCTTTCGGCGTGAATTCTCTTCTTCAGGCAGCCCGATGCATCTCTCGAACGTAGCCCCACCGAATAACGTCATTGCGAAGCCCGCGATCAACTTCTTCGAGCGTTATCTGACGGTCTGGGTCGCGCTGTGCATCGTCGTTGGCATGGCGCTTGGGCAGGTGTTTCCTGGCGTCTTCCAGCGCATCGGCCGCATGGAGTATGCGCAGGTCAACCTGCCCGTCGGGTTGCTGATCTGGGTAATGATCATCCCGATGCTCGTCAAGGTCGACTTCGGCGCGTTGCATGAGGTGCGTCAGCACATCAGGGGGATCGGCGTCACGCTCGTGGTGAACTGGCTCGTCAAACCGTTCTCGATGGCATTTCTCGGCTGGCTGTTCATCAAGCAGCTCTTTGCGCCGATGCTGCCCGCCGCGCAGCTCGACAGTTACATCGCCGGCCTGATCCTGCTCGCTGCCGCGCCGTGCACGGCGATGGTCTTCGTCTGGAGCCGGTTGACCGGTGGGGACCCGCTCTTCACGCTGTCGCAAGTCGCGCTGAACGACAGCATCATGGTGATCGCGTTCGCGCCGCTGGTCGGCCTGCTGCTGGGCATGTCGGCGATCACCGTGCCATGGGCAACGCTGCTCACGTCAGTGGTGCTCTACATCGTGATTCCGGTGCTTCTGGCACAGGCCCTGCGTAAGGCCCTGCTTGCCAAAGGACAGCCTGCATTGGACGCGGTCATGGCAAGGATCGGCCCGTGGTCCATCACCGCGCTGCTGGCGACGCTCGTGCTGCTGTTCGCGTTCCAGGGCGAGGCGATTCTCAAGCAGCCGCTGGTCATTGCCTTGCTTGCCGTGCCGATCCTGATTCAGGTGCTCTTCAACTCGGCGCTCGCCTACTGGCTCAATCGTGCGGTCGGCGAAAAGCACAGCGTCGCGTGCCCGTCGGCGCTCATTGGTGCGTCCAACTTTTTCGAGCTGGCGGTCGCTGCCGCGATCAGCCTCTTCGGTTTCCATTCTGGGGCGGCACTCGCGACGGTCGTCGGCGTGCTGATTGAAGTCCCGGTCATGCTGTTGGTCGTGCGGATCGTCAACCAATCCAAAGGTTGGTACGAACGCGCTTGATCAGACCACGACGACCTCTTCAATGACCCGCATGGCATTCGCACGCAGACGATGAGCCCTCTCGTTCTCCGCCTCGCAAGCCCGCAAGACTTTGCCGCCATCCGGGCACTGCTTGTCGAAGCGGGGTTGCCCGTCGAAGACGTGAGACCCGAACGCATTCCGCATGTCGTCGTGGCATCGGATGACGCTGGATTGCAGGGCTGCGTCGCGCTGGAGCAGCTCGGCAGCGCGGCGCTGCTGCGCTCGCTGGCCGTTCGTCGGACCGCGCGGCGCCGCGGTCTCGGTCGTATGCTGGTTGCGCGTGCAGAAAGCGACGCGCGCGCGATGGGCGTCGATCAACTGTTTCTGCTGACCACATCGGCTTCCGGCTATTTTGAAACGCTCGGCTACGCCGTGGTCGATCGCGACGCCGCGCCTGATGCGATGAAAGCATCATCGCAGTTCGCGGCGCTGTGTCCAGCGTCGGCGCTGTGTCTTGGCAAGATTCTGTAGCGCCGCCAGACAGTCGAACAACGCTGTCCGAGCGTCAAAGCGTCGTCTGAACCGGCGGTGCTTCGCGCTTCCGGGATTGTCCGCACGGTCGACGCAGACGAATCCGTGCGCCCCCCGCCTGTTCGTCTGCAGGTGCGCCGTGCTGGCGCAACTACACGACCGCCATGGACAGACCGGGCGCAAATCCATCGATGATGTCTTCCGCCATCTTGGCAGCGGCACGCTTTGCCGTACCGATGTTCTCCCACGGGGTCGCGCTCAAGCGGAAGATGCGGGAATGCTCCAGGCTCGGCTGCTCGCCGGCCTGGCAGATCAACACGGAGGCATTGTAGGAGCGGTCCGGACGCCGCTCGTGCCACTCACGGGGCGGGTCGAACAGGTAGACGAGGGGATAGACATCAAACCCCTTGTAGCGGCAAATCGGATAGGCATCCATGGCGAACTCCGTTGGAGGGGGAGCCCCACTGTACGCTCTTTCCCTCAGCGCCAGCGAACTATCTGGGGCCAGATGGCAATCGCAATTGACCTTGCATGACGCGGCGGCGTGAGGCGCTCAACCGGGTGAACGCTGACCGGGCGACCTCGGGGCGCTGCGGGCGCCCGCTGGCTTGAGTTCGCCTTCCCAGGGGGGCGCGTGCAAGTCGAGCCGGTGGTCGCCCACGGCAGTCATTGCATAAAGGCTGTCGCGCATCACTTGCCCGATGGCCATCCGGCACAGACTCTCGATGCTGCACCGGGCGGCGGAAGGCACGTCTTCCTCACTCGCCAGCACCCTGAACGACCGCCTCCCTTCACCGACGAAACTGGTGAACTGCACACAGTTCGGATGTGTCGGGTCGATAAAGCCCACGGTAATGGAGTACGCCATGTCTCTCTTCGGCCCCGGAAGCGTGCAGAGAAAACTCGTCTTCTCGGGCGTCGGGATCATCTTGTGTCCAGGCAGGTCACGCACGCAAAGCTCCTATCCAACTCAAAGCCAAAAGACCACGCCCCTTGGAAACACGTTGCGCGATTGCCGCCGCGCCAGCGAATCACCGGGCACCGGACCGTCGCGGGCGTCTGCACCGCTCGGGCGCCGCCGCCTCACTCTACTCCCGTCCGCGCACGGTATGCGGCACTTGCGACTGGCGGGCGCGAAAAAAACCCCGCATTGCGGGGTTCTCGTCGAGGGGTGCAACGGGAAAGGGCGGGCACCTTCCGGCACCGGCCCTTCCCCTGACTAAAAGACGCGTCAATCAACCTGCCTGACGCAGCGCGGGCGCTTCTTCGCCGCGCTTGCCGAAAATCAGCTGCACCACCACCGCCACGACAATGTTGAAGGCCAGTGCGGCCAGACCCGTGTAGATGGTGTACTTGTCGCCGCCAATCACAAAGGTGTGCACGGGCTTGATGCCGTCGGTGAATGCCAGCCAGCTGCCTCCGATCATGCCGGCCGCCCAGCCTGCCAGCAGCGCCGGCGCGCGGAAGCGGTTGGAGAGCTTGAACAGCCCGAACACTACCGACGGGAAGGTCTGCACGATCCACACGCCACCGAGCAGCTGCAGATCCAGCGCGAACTTGGTCGGCAGGAACAGGATGAACACCAGCGCGCCCGCCTTGACGATCAGCGAGATCACCTTGGCCACCTTTTCTTCACCCGCGTGCGACAGGTCCGGGGCCACGTAAGGCTTCCAGAAATTGCGCGTGAAGAGGTTGGCCGCACCAATCGACATGACTGCCGCCGGCACCAGCGCACCGATGGCGATGGCCGAGAACGCGAAGCCCGTGAACCAGCTCGGGAACAGCGCGTTGAACAGCGCAGGTACCACGTCGTTGTTGTTGGTGACCTTGACGCCAGCGGCGTAGGCCATGAAACCCAGCAGCGCGATCAGGCCCAGCAGCACGGTGTAGGCCGGCAGGAACACCGCATTCTTGCGGATCGTATCTGCACTGCGCGCCGCAAAGATGCCGGTGAGCGTGTGCGGATACATGAACGCCGCCAGTGCGGAGCCGATGGCCAGCGTGGCGAACGGCAGGAACTGCGCGGGCTTGAGCGTCAGGCCCGTGGCGCCGCCCTTCACGGCAAACGCATCATGCGCGTGGGCAAACACGGCACCGTAGCCGCCGAGCTTGGCCGGTACCAGCACCACCGCCACCAGCACCACGATGTAGATCATGATGTCCTTGACGAAGGCGATCAGCGCCGGCGCCCGCAG
>JAGWNU010000344.1 GCA_028871175.1 Burkholderiaceae bacterium
ATGATGAGGCCCATCATCTATCTTGATCTTCAGTCTGTTGCGGCCGCGATATCGCTCTCCGAGACAAGCGTCCAGCAATTGGTGCGCGAAGATTCCTTTCCCAAGCCGCGTAAGATCTCCGCGCGTCGCGTTGGATGGCTCTTGCGTGAGGTGCAGGAGTGGGCGGAGGGACGCCCGGTCTCCGACCTGCTGCCCCCAAAGAACACTAGCCGGCGCGGCTAGCGGCTCGGCAGGGCCGCGCACCTCTCCAAATGGGCGGAAAGCTTTAGCAGCCACTCTCGCCGCTCCCGGTCGTAGGTGTGCCGGTTGTACACACCTTCGACGCCCGGCAGCATATGCCCAAGAATTGATTCGCCAACTTCCATCGGGCACCCCAGCGCAGCCAACATCGTCCGCCCTGTCCGGCGCAGATCATGGGGAGCCCAGTACTCCACTGGCAGCCGTGCACGCTCCCGCTGCGGGTGTGATTTGCAGTAGGACATTCGATGCCACACTGCGTGGCTGATCACCTTTTGCTCTACATGACCACTTGTCTGTGAAGGGAAGAGGTACCCCCGCCCGGCCACCGCCAAGCGCCTGCGCACAACCGCCTCGGCGCGGCCAACCAGCGGCACTCGCAAGTCGGTAGCTCCTTCGTTCTTCACGTTCTTTGTTTTGCCGTGCGGCACAGTCCACCACAGGCCGTCCGCCTCCTCCGAAATTTCCTCCGCCTCCATGCTGACGATCTCGGCGCCCCGCGCACACGTCCAGAGGTAGAGCGTGCATACGTCGTCGATCAACGCAGGGAAATTGGGTAGCCACCGTATCAGATCCCCCACCTCGGCATCTGTGAGCACGCGCTTCGCCGTGCCCATCGCCTTGCCCTGAATACGTCGACCGACGCTGCGAAGGCGACCGCGCATCACCTCGCGCCACCAGTTGGGCACTCCCTCGCCCAGCCGCCCAGAGTCATGGCCATACGTCCAGACCGCCCCCAACTCCGTCCGGAGCCGGCTTGCCTGCGTGGGGATGTGGACGTACGAGTTGATCAGGTCAAATGCCACCGACCGGGTTACCTGCTCGGGCAGCATGTGCGCAATCGTCTCGAGCATCGTGTCGAACATCCGCCGGATCTCTTTCGCACCCTTGAGCGCGCGATGGCGCTCCACGTGCCCAACCAGGTAGTCGTCACACATGCGCCGGACCGTATAAGGAATATGGTCCGGTACAATTTCACCGGTTGAGACCGCCCGCGCCGTTGTGCGGCTATTGCGCCGTTCGTTTGCAATGTCGCGGCCGCTATCGCGCGCCTGGCGTAGCTTTTCCCATTCGACGATCGCAGCTGCCGGAGACATGGCCGGCCATTCGCCAATCTTCACTTGGCGCATGCGTGCATCAACGGGAGATTTGTATCGGTAGATCCAGGTCCGCCGCGTAGCGCTGCAGACTAGGCGCAGCCCGGGCTGCGTGTCGAGAGTCAGATGCTGCCCAGGTTTCAACGCCTTGGCGGCACGTGCATCGAAATACATGGCGTAGCTTTTTTCAGCGTAGGTTTTGCCGCTACACCACCCCGAAGGGTCGGCGTAGGAATCGGGGCATGATACGCGAAAAAGCTACGCTTAAGCGCCAAGTGTAGGCGAGCGAAGATGAGTGTAGACGTTATCCAAGAAAACTCGGGCACCGCCCAAGAACCCATGCCCAGCAAGGGTTCTCAGGCAATTAGCCAGAAAACTCAAGACTTTGCGGAGCAGGATTTAAACAAGCACACGCCGATGATGCAGCAGTACCTGCGTCTGAAAGCGGGCCATCCGCACACGCTGGTCTTCTATCGCATGGGCGATTTCTACGAGCTGTTCTTTGACGACGCCGAAAAAGCGGCCCGCCTGCTCGACATCACGCTCACCGCGCGGGGCAGCACCAACGGCATGCCGATCCGCATGGCCGGCGTGCCGTTCCACGCCGTGGAGCAATACCTGGCCAAGCTGGTGAAGCTCGGCGAATCGGTCGCCATCTGTGAGCAGATCGGCGACCCGGCCACCACCAAGGGCCCGGTCGAGCGCAAGGTGGTGCGCGTGGTCACCCCCGGCACACTCACCGACGCCGCCCTCCTCTCCGACAAGGTCAACAACCATCTGCTGGCGATCGCGCATGTGCCGGGAAAGCGCGGCGCCGCACCGCTGGTCGGCCTCGCATGGCTGAACCTCGTGGGCGGCGAGCTG
>JAGWNU010000006.1 GCA_028871175.1 Burkholderiaceae bacterium
GGTCAACTTCACGCGTTAGCTACGTTACTAAGGAAATGAATCCCCAACAACTAGTTGACATCGTTTAGGGCGTGGACTACCAGGGTATCTAATCCTGTTTGCTCCCCACGCTTTCGTGCATGAGCGTCAGTGTTATCCCAGGGGGCTGCCTTCGCCATCGGTATTCCTCCACATCTCTACGCATTTCACTGCTACACGTGGAATTCTACCCCCCTCTGACACACTCTAGCCGTGCAGTCACCAATGCAATTCCCAAGTTAAGCTCGGGGATTTCACATCGGTCTTGCACAACCGCCTGCGCACGCTTTACGCCCAGTAATTCCGATTAACGCTTGGACCCTACGTATTACCGCGGCTGCTGGCACGTAGTTAGCCGGTCCTTATTCTTCCGGTACCGTCATCGACCCCAGGTATTAACCAGAGCCATTTCTTTCCGGACAAAAGTGCTTTACAACCCGAAGGCCTTCTTCACACACGCGGCATTGCTGGATCAGGCTTTCGCCCATTGTCCAAAATTCCCCACTGCTGCCTCCCGTAGGAGTCTGGGCCGTGTCTCAGTCCCAGTGTGGCTGATCGTCCTCTCAGACCAGCTACTGATCGTCGCCTTGGTAGGCCTTTACCCCACCAACTAGCTAATCAGACATCGGCCGCTCCTATAGCATGAGGCCTTGCGGTCCCCCACTTTCACCCTCAGGTCGTATGCGGTATTAGCTAATCTTTCGACTAGTTATCCCCCACTACAGGGCACGTTCCGATGTATTACTCACCCGTTCGCCACTCGCCATCAATCTAGCAAGCTAGATCATGCTGCCGTTCGACTTGCATGTGTAAGGCATGCCGCCAGCGTTCAATCTGAGCCAGGATCAAACTCTTCAGTTCAATCTGCTGTTTTCGCTCTTTACGAGCGGTCGCTCACTCTCAGAATCTGACTTGAACTTTCGTTCAAACCTTACTTCTGTGCGAGCACTTCATTACTTGTAAGCTAACGAACTTGCGTTCGTCGCATCCAGTATTAAGCGCCCACACTTATCGGCTGTTTGTTTGTTAAAGAACTTCGCGATCAACTTTGTTTATCGCGTCGCTGCGTTGTCTGCAGCAGAGAAACGAGATTATGCAGAGCTTTTTCGTCGCTGTCAACAACTTGCTGAAGAAATTTTTTCGTTCAACTCGCTGCTAACTCTACCGCGACATCCTTCCGATTTCTTACCACCCAATCGGCTGGAAACCCGCACCACATCTACTTCTCCACCGCCTCAATCACCCCGCCGTCGCTTTCGTTTCGGCGCTGTGTCGTGCAGCGAGGGGCGAATATTAGGCGGGTTTCCGGAGGTTGGCAACACCTTTGTCGTGACGGATTGATGACCAGGATATGAAGAATGCTCGCAAACCTAGTCTGGGCCTGGGATTCCAGCCAAAAAATCATGCAAAAGTGGCACCGAATATACCCGAGACTATTGCTCGGGTATTCCCTGAATCACCCACCGGGACCGCGGCCTATCGATGGTTGAACCCGGGCCCGCGCTTTTCCAGGAAGGCCCGCATGCCTTCCTTCTGGTCTTCTGTTGCAAAAGTGGCGTGGAATAGTCGCCGTTCCAGATGCACCCCCTCACTGAGCGAAGTCTCATAGGCGGCGTTGATCGACTCCTTGATCATCATGACCGCAGGCAGCGAGAAACCGGCAATGGTTTCAGCCGCCTGGATGGCTTCTTCAAGCAGCTTGTCAGCGGGGACGACACGCGAGACGAGGCCGGCGCGCTCGGCTTCATCAGCCCCCATCATGCGCGCGGTCAGACAAAGGTCCATGGCCTTGGCTTTCGAGACCGCGCGCGGCAGGCGCTGAGTCCCCCCGGCACCGGGCATGGTGCCAAGCTTGATTTCGGGCTGCCCGAACTTGGCGGTATCGGCGGCAAGGATGATGTCGCACATCATCGCGAGCTCGCAGCCACCGCCCAGTGCGTAGCCCGCCACCGCGGCGATCACCGGCTTGCGGACGCGACGGATGGTTTCCCAGTTGCGCGTGATGTATTCGTTCTTATAGACGGTCGCGAAGTCGTACTCGGCCATGGCTCCGATGTCGGCGCCGGCGGCAAATGCCTTTTCGCTGCCGGTGATCACAATCGCACCAGTATTGGCATCGGCGTCGAAGGCGAGCAGTGCGGCGCCGAGTTCGTCCATGAGTGCATCGTTTAGGGCGTTGAGCGCCTTCGGACGATTGAGGGTAACAAGACCAACACGACCGCGCGTTTCGACCAGAATGTTTTCGTAGGACATGGAAGCTCCAGTTGGAATGCATGTAATATTAGCCGACCAACCGGTCGGTTAATCAATGAGCCCGCGACCGAGGAGGAGACAAGATGACAAGCCCGACCATTCTGCTCGACTGGCACGATCATGTGGCAACCATCACGCTGAACCGGCCCGATCAGCTCAACAGTTTCACGGCCGGTATGCATCGCGAACTGTGCGACGCGCTGGATAAGGTCGAGCGCCAGCGCGCACGGGCACTGATTCTGACTGGCGCCGGGCGCGGCTTCTGCGCCGGGCAGGACCTCTCCGAACTCAGCTTCACGCCCGGGCAGATGACGGATCTGGGCACACTCATCGACGAGCAGTTCAACCCGCTGGTGCGCCGTCTTCGCGCCTTTCCCCTGCCGGTCATCGCTGCAGTCAATGGCGTGGCCGCAGGAGCCGGCGCCAACCTGGCGCTGGCGTGCGACATCGTATTGGCGGCGGAAAACGCGTGCTTCCTCCAGGCGTTCGTGAAGATCGGGCTGCTGCCGGATTCGGGCGGCACGTGGTTCTTGCCGCAACGCATCGGCATGGCGCGCGCGATGGGGCTGGCGATGCTCGGCGAAAAGCTCGACGCCAAGACCGCGCTGGCGTGGGGCCTGATCTGGGGCGTCTATCACGATGCCAAGATCCTGATGACGGAGGTGCGCGCCATGGCCGATCACCTCGCCAAGCAACCTACCCGGGCGCTGGCCGCCATCAAGCGCGCCATGCAGGCGGCGCCCACGCAGTCGCTGGATGCGCAGCTCGACCTGGAGCGCGACCTGCAGCGCGAGCTGGGCCACTCACGTGACTACGCGGAGGGCGTCGACGCCTTCCTCCACAAGCGCCCCGCACACTTCACCGGCGAATGAAGGAGCTTGCATGACCCAGCCCACCCTCCTGGACACACAAACCCTGGCTGAAGCCGCCTGCAAGAGCATGTATGACGCCGATGCCTGTACGCGCGCGCTCGGCATGCGCGTGGAGGCGGTCGGACCAGGCTACGCTCGCCTGTCGATGACCGTGCGCCCGGACTTTCTCAACGGACACCGCACGTGCCATGGCGGGCTGATCTTCACGCTGGCCGATTCGGCGTTCGCCTTTGCCTGTAACAGCCGCAACCACAACGCCGTGGCGGCCGGGTGCAGCATCGAGTTTCTGCGTCCCGCGCACGGCGGCGACGTGCTGACGGCCGAAGCGACCGAACAAATCCTCGCTGGGCGGCACGGCGTGTACGACGTGCGCGTCTCCAACCAGACCGGCGAGGTCATTGCCCTGTTCCGGGGCAAGTCTGCCCAGATTCGCGGCCATGTCATTCCCGTCCCGGAGAGCATCGAGCACTAGCTAGTTCGCCGCTCTATGTAGAGCCTTTGCCGCGCCATCACAGGAGGACGCCGCACGACGGCGCCCCGAGGAGACCCGTATGCGCCCCCGCTCAACCGACCTGCCCCTCGATTCGACCGAAACCGCCAGCCGTGACGCCATCCAGGCGCTGCAGCTCGAGCGGCTGAAGCGCAGCCTTGCCCATGCCTACGACAACGTCCCCGCATACCGGGCCAAATTCGATGCAGTGGGCGCACATCCCGCAGACTTGCGCTCGCTGGCCGATCTGGCGAAGTTCCCCTTCACCACCAAGGCAGACCTGCGCGACAACTATCCTTTTGGCATGTTTGCCGTGCCGCAGGACAGGATTGCGCGGATCCACGCCTCATCGGGCACGACGGGCAAACCCACCGTGGTCGGCTACACGCTCGCCGACATCGATACGTGGGCCGGGCTGGTGGCACGCTCGATTCGAGCGGCGGGCGCACGGCGGGGCGACAAAGTTCACGTGAGTTACGGTTACGGCCTCTTCACCGGGGGCCTGGGCGCTCACTATGGCGCCGAGCGCGCGGGCCTGACGGTCATTCCATTCGGCGGCGGACAGACGGAGCGGCAAGTCCAGCTCATCGCCGATTTCCAGCCACAGATCATCATGGTCACGCCCAGCTACATGCTGGCGATTGCCGATGAGTGCGAGCGCCAAGGCATGGACCCTGCCGCATCCAGCCTGCAGATCGGCATCTTCGGCGCAGAACCGTGGACGCCCGAAATGCGCAACGCCATCGAGGCGCGCATGGGGCTATCGGCTGTCGACATCTATGGACTCTCGGAAGTCATGGGCCCTGGCGTTGCCAGCGAGTGCGCCGAAACCAAGGACGGACCGACCATCTGGGAAGATCACTTCTATCCGGAGATCATCGATCCGGACACCGGCGAGGTCCTGCCGGACGGCGAATTCGGCGAACTGGTCTTCACGTCGCTGACCAAGGAGGCCATGCCGGTGGTGCGCTACCGCACGCGCGACCTGACGCGCCTGCTACCCGGCACGGCGCGACCGGGCATGCGCCGCATGGAAAAGATCACCGGGCGCTGCGATGACATGATGATCGTGCGCGGCGTGAACGTCTTCCCATCACAGATCGAGGAGTTGATCCTCAAACATGCGGCGCTTTCACCGCACTATCAGTGCGTCCTCGCCAAGGAGGGGCCGCTCGACACCTTGACGGTACGGATCGAAGCAGCGCTGGGCGCCCCGGCAGAGACGGCTCAGGCTGCAAGCAGGCGACTGGCGCACGACATCAAGTCGATGATCGGCATTTCCGCAGCGATGGAAGTCCTGGCGGCCGGGGGAATTGAACGCTCGGTAGGCAAGGCGCGCCGCGTGGTCGACCTGCGGCGCGCTTAGCGCCTGGCTTCAGCGGGAAGCGACCCCGACACTGCCGCCCTTGGGCACCAGCACCCACAGCCGGCCGGCTTGCTTCATGCGTCCGGCCAGATCGCCGGCGGCATCGCCGTGGCCGAAGTAATAGTCGGCCCGCACGGCGCCACGGATGGCTGAGCCCACGTCCTGCGCGAACACGAGCTTCTGGATCGGATCGGTCGACAATGGTTTCGTCGTCGACAGAAAGACGGGGGAGCCGAGCGGAATGTAACTGGGGTCCACCGCAATCGACCGTTCGTCCGTGAGGGGTACGCCCAGCTTGCCGATAGGCCCGCCGGTATTGCCAGGGGTCTCGGCGAAGAAGACAAAACGCGGGTTCACGTTGAGCATCTCTTCCACGCGGCCAGGGTTGGCGCGCGCCCAGGCCTTGATGCCCTGCATGGTCGCCTGCACCGGCGTGATCTCGCCCTGATCGAGCAGCCAGCGCGCGAACGAACGGAAGGGCTGGTTATTGGTGCCGCCCACGCCCAGGCGCATGATGCCGCCCTCTTCCAACTGGACTTGCCCCGAGCCCTGAATCTGCAGGAATGCCGCCTCGACCGGGTCGTCCACCCAGACAATTTCCTGCCCCCGCAACACCGGGCTGTGGATCAACTGCGCACGCGGTGGCAGCGTCTTGCCACGCCATGCCGCGGGCATGCGATACAACGGCGTCTGGTAGATGCCGTGGCGCGTGCGCGACCCGCGCAGCAGCGGTTCGTAATAGCCGGTGATCAGCCCGCTGTCTGTGCCGTCCTCCTTGACGACACGGTAAGGGGTGAAATTGTCTTCGAAGAAGACACGCATGGCGATGGGATCGCCGGCATCGACCATCAGGCCGGCCGAGCAGACGCGCGACCAGTCAGCGCGGCGCCTCATCGCCTCGCAGTTCGATTGCAGCGCGGGCCAGGCGGAGGCGAGATCATCGGCGGTCCAGCCGGCGACGTCCGCCCAGGTCGCGGGGGCCAGATGCCCGCCCAGGGTTGCCGTAGGCGGTTGCGTCGATTCAACGCGCGGCGGCGGTCCGCTGGTACAGGCGGCAAGCAAGGCGGTGACGAGGGTGGCGACCAGCCCGGCCCAACGGCGATGGGCGGCGGTACGAGCCGGTGTCAATGCGTCCAAGGTTGCTGCTGTCATGCCTGTTTCATCCTGTCCGGCGGTTCGATGTGGGCGGCCGGCTTGGCTACAATGCCCGGCATCTGCGCTTCTCGCCGTCGATCATGAGCAAATTCTTTGAAAACCATCCAATGATGCTGTTTGGCCTGGAGGCCGGCGTGGCGCTGTTCCTGCTGCTCTTCGTCGTGGTCTGGACGATGTCCGGCGCCAAGAAGCATCCGCGTCCCCTGCGTGCGCCGCCGGACCATCCGTCGCGCCAGGGGGCGCAGGACCCCCAGACCGCCAAGCCCTCGGAGTCGACCGAATCCGCGCCAAAAGATTCGCGTCCGGCCAAGTCCGACACCCACTGATCAGTGCAGCATGCGCGGCATCACCAGCGCAAACTCCGGGATCGGCGCCTCGAAGCGGTGACCGTCTTCCGCCACGCAGAAGTATTCGCCGCGCATGGTGCCGACGGGCGTCTTGATCGTCGCCCAGCTCGTGTATTCGAAAGACTCGCCCGGCGGCAGCAGCGGCTGATGGCCGACCACAC
Source organism: Burkholderiaceae bacterium (assembly GCA_028871175.1). Lineage (GTDB taxonomy): Bacteria > Pseudomonadota > Gammaproteobacteria > Burkholderiales > Burkholderiaceae > Ralstonia > Ralstonia condita. Next base: position 6,663 of record JAGWNU010000006.1, read on the forward strand.
CCAGGCCGCTGACCTCCTGCACCTGCTCGTCGGCGTCGGTGATCACCCAGTGGCGGGAGATGAGCTGGCTCGACACGTCACCCGTGTTGCGGATGGTGATGGTGTAGGCGAAGGCGTAGCTGCCCTGCTCCGGCTCGGATTGCTCCGGCAGATAGCGCGTCCGGACCTGGACGGTGAGTTCGTAGCTCGGCATGACGATCCACAATAAGAATGGCGCCCATTGTGCGGCATGGCCGTGGCAGCGGCAAGGCGCGGCCACGCGGCCGATCCGGCTAAAATAGCGGCCTTCTTCGCGCTTGCGCGCGCCTTACCCGTCTCCCATCATGTCCGCAGCCATCGACCCGTCCGGTTTCCGCATTGCCCCGTCCATCCTGTCCGCCGACTTTGCCCGCCTGGGCGAAGAGGTGCGCCGCGTACTTGAATCGGGCGCCGACTGGATCCACTTTGACGTGATGGATAACCATTACGTCCCGAACCTGACCGTCGGCCCGCTGGTGTGCGAGGCGATACGCCCGCACGCGCAAAAGGACGGCAAGCCGGTGCCGATCGACGTGCACCTGATGGTCAGCCCCGTCGATCGCATCATTCCGGACTTTGCCAAGGCCGGCGCCGACCTGATCACGTTCCATCCGGAGGCGTCGGAGCACATCGACCGCTCGCTGGCGCTGATTCGCGACCACGGCTGCAAGGCTGGCCTCGTCTTCAATCCGGCCACGCCGCTGCACTACCTGGACCATGTGATGGACCGCCTGGATATGGTGCTGATCATGTCGGTCAACCCGGGCTTTGGCGGCCAATCGTTCATTCCGGAAGCGCTGAACAAGCTGCGCGCCGTTCGCCAGAAGCTCGACGCGTACCAGGACACGACCGGCCGCAAGATCCTGCTGGAGATCGACGGCGGCGTGAAGGCAGATAACATCGCCGAGATTGCCAAAGCCGGCGCTGACACCTTCGTCGCGGGTTCGGCCGTGTTCGGCAAGCCGGACGCGGACGGCGGTTACCGCGGCACCGTCGGCGCACTGCGCCAGGCCCTGGCCGGGATCTCGGCATGACGGGCATGCTGCCGGCAGGCGCCGTCCGCGCCGTCATCATCGACCTGGACGGGACGATGGTCGACACGGCAGGCGATTTCCACGCCGCCATCAACACGATGCTGGAGGCACTTGGCGGCACGCCTGACATGCCTGCCGAGGAAGTCGTCAGCTACGTCGGCAAAGGTTCGGAAAACCTCGTGCGACGCGTGCTGGATGCGCGCTTGCCACCGGCCCAGGCAAATAGCCGCTTTGCGGAAGGCCTGGAGGCTTATCAGCGCGCCTACATCGCCATCAACGGGCGACACGTGAAAGTCTACGACGGCGTCCGCGAAGGGTTGACCGCACTGCGCGACATGGGCGTCGCCCTCGCGTGTGTGACAAACAAGCCACACGATTTCACGCAGCCGCTTCTCGCGCAGCTCGGCCTGAACACGTATTTCGACCTCGTCTACCCAGGCGACGCTTTCCCGTATCGCAAGCCCGATCCATACCCCATGCTGCGCGTGGCGGAGGCGTTTGGCGTGACACCGGCTGAAATCATCGCCATTGGCGACTCGGAAAACGACGCCCGCGCGGCCCGTGCGGCCGGCATGCGCGTGCTGGCGGTGCCGTATGGCTACAACCACGGCCAGCCTATACAGGCCGCCGGAGCCGATGCTATAGTCGAGACACTTTTTGCGGCAGCCGAACTGATCCGGCCCTATGCAGAGCCCCACAATGCAGTCTCTGCCGCTTCCAACTGACGATCCATGTTCCTGAATCGCAAACGCGTCGACGCTGGTGGTGACCGGGGGGCTTGGCCCTGGCGGCCCTGGCACGCCCTCGTCCGGGCGTAAGCGTTTGCACGGCTGCTGATCGTTCTTCCCCGGTTTCGGCACTCTGGCGCGTCACAATCGCGCCGCCCTAACCACCCTCGCTTCTCCTGCCCCAAACGCTGACCGCCCGCCGGTCTTCCGCTGGCCCGCTATCGGCTGCGGACGACCCTTGCGGGATCGCACGGTCGCTTTTACGACGTTCGCGCGTTCCCATCCCTGATGTTCTGCTAACGTTCCGACGGCATCATTGACGCTCTTGCGTTTGCCGTGGACCGAACGCATGCCGGTGGGCGCGCAACCGCCCCGCCTGGCGAATCGACCTGACCGCTCATGACCGAACTCGAATTCAAATCGCTGGCCGACCAGGGCTACAACCGCATTCCGCTGATTGCCGAGGCATTGGCCGACCTGGAGACGCCGCTGTCGCTGTATCTGAAGCTGGCGCAATCGCACGACCGCGGCACGCACACGTTCCTGCTGGAATCGGTGGTGGGCGGCGAGCGCTTCGGGCGTTACTCGTTCATCGGCCTGCACGCGCACACGCTGCTGCGCTCCAAGGGCAATCGCACGGAAGTCGTGACAGACGGCAAGGTGGTGGAGACGAACGAAGGCAACCCGCTGGACTTCATCGCTGCGTTCGAGCGCCGCCAGAAAGTGGCGCTCCGCCCGGGCCTGCCGCGCTTCTGCGGCGGCCTGGCCGGCTACTTCGGCTACGACGCCGTGCGCTTCATCGAGCCGCGCCTGGCCGACACCGCCCCGCCCGACGATCTGCAACTGCCCGACATCCAGCTCATGCTGTGCGAAGAGCTCGCCGTGATCGACAACCTGTCCGGCAAGCTCTACCTGATCGTCTACGCCGACCCGTCCAAGCCCGAAGCGTATTCACGCGCCAAGCAGCGCCTGCGCGCGTTGCGCACCAAGCTGCACCAGCCGGTGGACGTCCCGGTGACGTCGGCGTCCGTGCGTACCGACACCATCCGCGAGTTCGACAAGGCTGACTACATCACTGCCGTGCTCAAGGCCAAGGAATACATCGCCGCCGGGGACATGATGCAGGTGCAGATCGGTCAGCGCCTGGTCAAGCCGTTCCGCGACGCGCCGCTGTCGCTGTATCGCGCGCTGCGCTCGCTGAACCCGTCGCCGTACATGTACTTCTACAACTTCGGCGACATGCAGATCGTCGGGGCATCGCCGGAAATCCTGGTGCGCCAGGAAGAGCGCCGTGTGCCGGCTGCTGAAAATAACGGCAACGGCGCAGACGAATCCGCCCGCATCGTCACGATCCGCCCGCTGGCCGGCACGCGCCCGCGCGGCAACACGCCCGAGCGCGACGCAGAACTCGCCACCGAGCTGCTCAACGACCCGAAGGAAATCGCCGAGCACGTCATGCTGATCGACCTGGCGCGCAACGACATCGGCCGCATTACCGAAATCGGCTCCGTCAAGGTGACGGACCAGATGGTCATCGAGAAGTATTCGCACGTGCAGCACATCGTCAGCTCGGTCGAAGGCCGCCTCAAGCCCGGCATGACCAACATGGACGTGCTGCGCGCGACCTTCCCGGCGGGCACGCTGTCGGGCGCGCCCAAGGTGCGCGCGATGGAGATCATCGACGAGCTGGAACCCGTCAAGCGCGGCATCTACGGCGGCGCGGTGGGCTATCTCTCGTTCTCGGGTGAGATGGATCTGGCCATTGCCATCCGCACCGGCATCATCAAGGACGGCAATCTCTACGTGCAGGCTGCCGCCGGCGTCGTAGCCGATTCCGACCCGGATGCCGAATGGAGAGAAACCGAACACAAGGCGCGCGCCGTGCTGCGTGCGGCCGAGCAAGTGCAAGACGGCCTCGACGCCGATTTCTGAGGTTAAGGAGACCACCATGCTGTTGATGCTCGATAACTACGACTCCTTTACCTACAACATCGTCCAGTACTTTGGTGAACTCGGCCAGGACGTGCGTACCTATCGCAACGACGAGATCACGATCGAAGACATCGAACGCCTCAACCCCGAGCGCATCTGCCTGTCGCCCGGCCCGTGCACGCCGACCGAAGCCGGCATCCTGGTCCCGGCGCTCAAGCACTTTGCGGGGCGCGTGCCCATCCTGGGCGTGTGCCTGGGGCACCAGGCCATTGCCGATGCGTTTGGCGGACGCGTGATCCGTGCCCAGAAGGTGATGCACGGCAAGGTCAGCACCATCGAAAACACCGGCGTGGGCGTGTTCGCCAACCTGCCGCGGCATTTCAAGGTGACGCGCTATCACTCGCTGGCGATCGAGCGCGAAACGCTGCCCGATTGCCTGGAAGTGACGGCCTGGACCGAAGACGGCGAGATCATGGGCGTGCGCCACAAGACGCTGCCGGTGGAAGGCGTGCAGTTCCACCCGGAGTCGATCCTGTCGGAACACGGCCACGCGCTGCTCGGCAACTTCCTGAAGGAACGCGTCTGATGCGCGGCGCGTGGGCAGTAGCGCTGGCGATGATGGCAAGCCTGCCGGCGATGGCCGGTACGCTTGAAGCGTGCCGCGCCGCCCAGCCTGAGGCCGGCAACGTCGCCCAGTGCGTGCAGGCCGCGCGCAAGGCGGCGCAAACGGAACTGGCATCTGCCGAATCGACCCGCCGCACCGCGCTGCGCGCCCGCATCGCTGCCAACAAGGGCACGGACCGTGGCGCCTCCATGGCATTCGACCGCACCGTGCGCGCGCACCAACTCTATCGACAGGCCGAATGCGACCTGCAACGCCGCCTGGCCCGCCACACGCCCGACGCCGACCTGGCCGAAGCCGCGTGCGAGGCCGATCTGTTGCGCGAGCGCATTGGCGCCCTGCGCGAAGCCGCAGCACCGGCCACCCCGGCAGCGGCGCCAACGGCACCCAACTGAACACCAAATGACCATGCCCATCACACCGCAAGAAGCGCTCACCCGCTGTATCGAGCACCGGGAAATCTTCCACGACGAGATGCTGCACCTGATGCGGCTCATCATGCGCGGCGAAATGTCGCCAGTCATGGCGGCCGCCCTCACCATGGGGCTGCGCGTCAAGAAAGAGACCATCGGCGAAATCGCGGCCGCCGCGACCGTCATGCGCGAGTTCGCCACCAAGGTCGACGTGCCGACCGAGGTGTCGGATCACTTCGTCGACATCGTCGGCACGGGCGGCGATGGCGCCAACACCTTCAATATCTCCACCGCGTCCATGTTCGTGGCGGCGGCGGCCGGCGCGCGCATCGCCAAGCACGGCGGACGCGGCGTCAGCTCCAAGTCCGGCAGCGCCGACGTGCTCGAAGCACTGGGCGTGAACATCATGCTCACGCCCGAGCAGGTGGCCGAATCGATCGAGACGGTCGGCATCGGCTTCATGTTCGCGCCCAACCACCACCCCGCCATGAAGAATGTCGCCCCCATGCGCAAGGAGCTGGGCGTACGCACGATCTTCAACATCCTGGGGCCGCTCACCAACCCGGCGGGTGCGCCCAATATCCTGATGGGCGTGTTCCATCCGGATTTGGTCGGCATCCAGGTGCGCGTGATGCAGCGCCTGGGCGCCAAGCACGCCGTGGTCGTCTACGGTAAGGACGGCATGGACGAGGTCTCGCTGGGCGCCGCCACGCTGGTCGGTGAGCTCAAGGACGGCGTCGTCACCGAATACGAAATCCATCCGGAAGACTTCGGGCTGCAGATGGTCTCCAACCGCAGCCTGAAAGTGGCCGACGCCGAAGAGTCCAAGGCCATGCTGATCGACGCACTGGAAAACAAGCCCGGCACGCCTCGCGAGATCGTCTCGCTCAACGCGGGCGCGGCGCTGTATGCGGCCAACATCGCCGGCTCGATCGGCGACGGCATGAAGCTGGCCCGCGAGGCGATCGCCTCGGGCGCCGCGCGCGCCAAGCTCGACGAATTCGTGCGCGTCACCAACCAGTTCAAAGCCTGATATGTCCGACATCCTGCAGAAGATCCTGGCCGTCAAGGCCGAAGAAGTGGCGGCCGCACGCAAGCACCGCGACCTGCCCAGCGTGCGCGCCGAAGCCGAAGCCAACCGAAGCGACAGCGCGCTCGGCCCGCGCGGCTTCGCCAAGGCGATGCGCGAGAAGATTGCCGCCGGCCACGCCGCGGTCATCGCCGAGGTGAAAAAGGCCTCGCCGTCCAAGGGCGTGCTGCGCCCCGACTTCAAGCCCGCCGACATCGCCCGCAGCTATGCGGAGCACGGCGCCGCCTGCCTGTCGGTGCTGACCGACGAGCAGTTCTTCCAGGGCCACGCCGATTACCTGCGCGGGGCGCGCGCCGCCTGTGCACTGCCGGTGCTGCGCAAGGACTTCCTGGTCGATCTGTACCAGGTGTACGAAGCGCGCTCGTGGGGCGCCGACTGCATCCTGCTGATCGTCGCCGCGCTGGACCAGGGCCTGATGGAAGAACTCGAAGCGTGCGCGCTGGAGCTCGGCATGGACGTGCTCGTGGAAGTGCACGACGGCCGCGAGCTGGACCGTGCGTTGCGCCTGCAAACGCCGCTGGTGGGCGTGAACAACCGCAACCTGCGCACGTTCGAGACGTCGCTCGACACTACGCTCGGCCTGCTCAAGCACATGCCGGACGATCGCATCGTCGTAACGGAATCCGGCATCCTCACGCCGGATGATGTGCGCAAGATGCGCGCGGCGGCCGTCAATGCGTTCCTCGTCGGCGAAGCCTTCATGCGCGCCGACGACCCGGGTGCCGAACTGGCCCGCCTGTTTGCCTGATGCGCCTGGGCGATGGCACGCGAGATTGAACTGAAGCTGGCGGTGCCGGCTGGCGCGCATGCCGCGCTGATCGACTGGCTGGATGCGCATGCGCAAGCAGCGGGCACGGTCGCGCTGGCCAATGTCTATTACGACACACCCGACCTGGCGCTGGCGCGCAGCCGCGCCGCGCTGCGCGTGCGCCTGCATGGCAGCCAGTGGTTGCAGACCCTGAAAACCGCAGCAGTGAGTACATCCGGCCTTTCCGCGCGTCACGAATGGGAAGTGCCGCTTGCCAGCGACACGCTGTCGGTCGAAGCCTTCGCCGCCCACAACGCGACGGAAGCTGCCGACTATGTCCGCCCACACGCCAGCGCCCTCGCCCCGCTGTTCCGCACCGACTTCACGCGCCGCCTGTGGCACGTGGCAGCCGATGGCGGCGAGATCGAGATCGCGCTGGATGCCGGCGTCATCGTCATCCCCGGCATCGATGCGCGCGAGCCGATCGATGAACTCGAACTCGAATGGAAGCCGGCGACGGGCAGCACGCTCAATGAAGCGGCAATCGCCGAACGCCTGCACGCCTGGACGCAAATGCTGCGCGTCGCCATACCCGGCCTCACGCCGCTGGATGTCAGCAAGGCACAGCGCGGCTATCAGTTGCGCGCGCAGGCCAAGGGAGCGCAAGCGTGAGGCGCCGCGCTGATCCGGCGCAGGCCGCCCTGTTTGACGCGCCCGCCGCGGAAGCTACCCGTGGCGCTTTTGTTCCCCTCGCCGAGCAGTTCGACGCCTTGCCCACCGACTGGAAGGCGCTGCTGACGCCCTGCCTCGCGCCATCCAATTGGCCTGCGCTGTGCGCGTTTGTCGACGGCGAGCGCGCAGCCGGGAAACCGATCTTCCCGACCGATGTGTTCCGCGCGCTGCACCTGACCTCGGTGGACGATGTGCGCGTGGTCATCCTCGGCCAGGACCCGTATCACGGCACCGGCACTGTCGATGGCCGCGAGCTTCCTCAGGCGCACGGGCTAGCGTTCTCGGTGCCAGCCGGCATTCGCGTGCCACCGAGCCTGCGCAATATCTACAAGGAAATCGAAGCAGAGTTCGGCGGCAAGCTGCCCGGCACGTCGGGCAATCTCGAAGGGTGGGCACAGCAGGGCGTCCTGCTGCTCAACACGGTGCTGACCGTCGAGCAAGGCCAGGCCGCCAGCCACGCCCGGCGCGGGTGGGAGCGTGTGACCGATTGCTTGCTGGAACACCTGGCACGCGTGGGTCATAAGCGCGTGTTCATGCTGTGGGGTAGCCACGCGCAGGCCAAGCGGGCGTTGTTGCCCGAGGGGCATCTCGTGCTGGAGGCGCCGCACCCGTCACCGTTGTCGGCGCATCGAGGCTTCCTGGGCTGCGGCCACTTCAAGACCGCCAATGGATGGCTTGCCGCGCAGGGCCAACCGACCATCGATTGGCTCAAGCCGCAAGCGGATTGAGGCATGTGCCCAGGTCCGGAGCCGCATGGAGAACGGGGCGAGTGTCGAGTGTGACCCTCGGAAGCTCGACTTCGACCCTCGGAAGCTCGACTTCGACTCTTTGAGGCTCGATTTCGACCCTCGGAAGCTCGACTTCGACTCCCTGAGGCTCGACTTCGACCCTCGGAAGCTCGACTTCGACTCTCTGAGGCTCGATTTTGACTCTCAGAGGTTCGGTGTTGACTGTCTGAGCCTCGACCTTGACGCTCCAAGACTCGAATGTGTCCCGTCGAGGTTCAACACCGACGCGTGCAGACACGTTCGTGATGCCCCGAGGGCCGGTCGCCCTTCCTAGCCGGCGGAATTGCGCAACGCGCGGCCCAGTGCCCCGCAGCGCAGCGCGATCTTGGCCGTATCGGCGCGCAGGGCCTGCAGGCGACGCTCCAGCAGATGCATGGCTGAAAGCGAATCCGATTCGGCTGCGGCCTCCACCATGCGCGACCGTGCGGCCTGATCGGCAAAATCCGCGGCGCCCAGTTCCTGGGTATCGCGCGGACGCACACCCCATCCGCCTTCGTGTACTGCCTGGTCGAACCGGTCTTTGGCACGGGTGAGGCTCTCCAGCGCAGCTTCCACGGTCTGCTCGACCAGGGCGCGGGTGTCGGCCTCGTCCAGCTCCTGCGTGCGCTGGCGCACCAGGATGCGCACCGCCGCCACATGCGCCGCCACCAGATAGTTCTGCACGATGAAGCGGTTCAGGTTATCGACGGCGCGCTGCCGGCTCTTGGGTTCGTCAAGCATGCGCCCGAAGGCCGAAATCAAGCCCGTGAGCGACTCCATGAACTGCTTGCGCTGCACGCGGTAGGCAAAGTCATCCTTGAGCGTGCCGAGCAGCAGGTCGCGCGCGGCTTCGATGAAGCGGCGGTTGGTGCGCAGCACGTCGTCCACCAGCTTGGGCAGGTTGCGGTATTCCCAGCTCGGCAGCACATAGCTGAAGGCCGTGGCGATAGCCGCTCCGATGAGGGTGTCGATGAGCCGCTCGCCGATCGCGCCCTTGCTGCCCGGCAGCAGCAGGTTGATCTGGATGAGCACCTGCACGCAGGCGGCAATGGCGGTGTAGCGATAGCGGACGGTGACGAACGCTGCGCTGGCCGCGGTGGACACATACAGCACGCCCATCAGGATCCAGGTCGAATGGACGTAGCGCAGGATCACGGCCGCAATCACGCAGCCAATCAGCGTGCCGAGGACACGGTCGACATTACGCTGGCGCGTCATGCTGAACGTCGGCTTGAGGATCACGACGATGGTCAGCAGCACCCAGTAGCCGTGAGACGCATACGGAAGATGGCCGGCGATCCACAACCCTGCGGCGACCGCCATCGAGATGCGCAGCGCGAAGCGCAGCACCGGTGAGCGCCACGTCAACGCTTCCAGCACCTGACGCAACTCGTATTTCTGGCGCGTGAGGAACGGCGTCATGTCGGGCCGCAGCAGCACTTGCGAAGGTTCAACCTGCGTGGCCGTGGCGGCGTGCAACTGGGCCATCAGCCGGATGGCGCCGCGCACGGTGGCGACGGACTCCTCCACCGCGGCAATCGCTTCGATCGGCACGCCGTGGTGGTTGTGCTGCAACTCCTGCAATGCCGCCTCGATGGCGGCCATTTCCTGGTCGTAGGACATCGGCGTGGGCGATGGCCGGTCGCGCCCGACGGCGTACGCCACCCCTTCGATGTCCTGCCGCATGCGATCGATCACTTCGCGCAGCAAGCGCATGATCTCGGCATCGGCCAGCCACTGGCGCAACAAGGGATAGTCGGTGTTGGACGACAGCAGATACTCATAGATGTCGAGCATCCGCATATGGATCTGCACGAGGCGCCCGTCGCTGGCGGTGCGGTTGTCACGGAAGACAAAGTCGCGTGCCACCTGCTGCTTATCGGCCACGGAAATCTGCTGGCGCACCAATGCGTCGAACTGGTTCTCGAAGTCCCTGGAGGCGTCGTAGAAGCCAGCCTTGCACTCGACGTACACGGCCAGTTCGTACAGGCATTCGGCCAGCACCTGTTCCTTGATGCGACGACGCTGGCCCCACGCCACAGCCATCGCAAACGCCATGTAGCCGATGGCCCCGAGGAAGAATTGCACGGTGTGTTCCACCGCCTCGCGCAGGGCGAACTCCTCGGTAAAGGTGAGCGTCATGACGAACAGCGCCGCAAACTGCAGCGGCATCGTCTTGTTGCCGTACGCCACCATCAGCCCCGCGAGAAACGCCACCGCCACGATCACCACCGGCAGGATCGCGTACGGCGTGACGGCCGCCACGATGAAGGTGACGGCCGTCGTCAGCAGCACGCAGGCCAGCATCTCGTTGAACTTGTGCCGCAGCGGGCTGGGCAAGTCCATGAGGCTGGTGCACAGCGCGCCGATCGACACCACCATTGCGCCCTGCAGGTCCACGACCAGCAGCGCGAGCAGCGTCAGGCCGATCACGCCGGTGGCAGTACGGATGCCGCGCGAGACGTAATGGCTGTAGAGAAAGGTGCGTGGATCGTGGACGTAGTCCATCGGCTGCGCGTTCAGGCCGACTTGCCGCGCGCCGTGCGCGTGCCGCGCGCCGCAGCGCGTTTGCCCAGCCAGGCCGAGCGCAATGGCGACGGATCGGAAGCAAGCGCCAGCGTGAACTGCGGCGTGGCATCCGTGGCGAGCGTCACGTCCAGCTGCATCAGTTCGTCGCGGCGGAATACGTGTACGGGGACGACGTCGCCGGCCCGGTAGCGCGCCAGGGCCTTATCCAGCTGACCGGCCGGCACGCGCAGGCCATCCACGGCAACAACCAGGTCGCCTGCGGACAAGCCGCCACGCTGCGCCGGGCCATCGTCGAACACCTGTTGCAGCTTGACGAAGCCATTCTCGGCGGCAGCCTTTACGCCCAGGGCCAGTGCCGTCTCGGCGGCCTTGCGTGTTGCGCTCACCCCGATCGCCTTGAGGAGCGCCGGCAGCGGCAGATCATCACGGCCTTCGGTCAGTTGACGCAGCAGCGTGCGCAGGCGCAGGCCGGTCGTGTCTTCCATCAGCACGATCAGTTCGGCCTCGGTCACGCCGCGCTGCGTGTGGCCGGGCGCGTAGAAGTCCCGGCCGTAGGCGGCCCACAGGGCGCGCATCACGTCGTCGAGGGAGCGCTCGCCGTTGCTTTGCGTCCGGATGGTCAAGTCCAGCGCCAGTGCCACGAGCGAGCCCTTCGTGTAGTAGCTCACGATGGCGTTGGGCGCGTTCTCGTCCTGGCGGTAGTACTTCGTCCACGCGTCGAACGAGCTTTCCGCCACGCTCTGCTTCAAGCGGCCGCTGCCGCGCAGCACGCCATTCCACGTCTTGGCGATCATCTCCAGATACTGCGCCTCGGAGATCAACCCTGAGCGCACCAGCATCAAATCGTCGTAATAGCTCGTGAAACCCTCGAAGAGCCATAGCAGCGGCGTGTGCACCTCACGGTCAAGCGCGTATGGCACGAAAGCCGCCGGCTTGATGCGCTTGACGTTCCAGGTGTGGAAATACTCATGACTGACAAGGCCGAGGAAGGTGCGGTAGCCCTCGGTCGTCTCGTCTCGCCCGGTAACCGGCAGGTCATTGCGTGCGCACATCAGCGCCGTGCTCGCACGGTGCTCGAGGCCGCCGTAGCCGTCGGCGGTGACCATCGTCATGAAGACGTAGCGGCGGTTGCTGTCGAGGAAGGGCGCCGTGGCGGTGTGCGGCTCGAACAGGCGGATCTGCGCTTCGCAGATGCGCTTGAAGTCGCGGGCGATGCGTTCCAGGTCGAGGTTGGGCACGCGGCCGGTGAAGACGGCGTCGTGCTGCGCGCCGCAGGCCTCGAACGAGACCATGGCGAAGGTGCCCAGCTCGACCGGGTGGTCGATCAACTCGTCGTAGTCGGCCGCTTCGTACCAGCCAAAGCCGTATCGCTTGGCGCCTGCCCGGCCCTGCACGCGGCCGCTGGCCTCGCGCAATGCGGTGGCGACGCGCCAGCCGCGGTAGGCCTCGCCTGCAGGCGGCTGGATATCGACCAGGCAGCGCAGGTGGTCCGCGCCTTCCACGCGCAGGAACACCGATGTGCCGTTGAAGAATCCATGCGTGGCATCGAGATGCGCGGCGCGCACGGACAGGTCCCACGCATACACATCGTACGAAACCGTCAGTGGCCCGCTGCACGGCGCGGCCTGCCACGTGTGCTTGTCGAGCTTGGTGAGTCGCGCCGGCTTGTTACCCGATGCCGCCTCGATGCGCACGATGTTGCGCGCAAACTCGCGGATCATGTAGCTGCCCGGGATCCACGCCGGCAGCGAGAATCGCTGCCCCTGCGGATCCGGAGAATCGACCGTCACCGTGACGGTGAAAACGTGCGCTTCGGGCGCGGCGGGAACGATGGTGTAGCGGATCGGCTTCATGGCGAACATTGTAGCGTCGCCGCCTCACGCTGCCGAAGGCAAATCGTCCGCAGCGCGGCTAGTCAGCCTATCGGTTGACGTCGACGACTACGCGGCCGCGCATCTTGCCCGCCATAATGTCGTGCGCGGCATCGATGGCCTCCGACAGTGTCACCTCGCGCGTGATGGCCTCCAGCCGGTCGGGCAGCAGATCCACCGCCAGGCGCTGCCACGCAGTCTGGCGCAGCGCGCGCGGCGCCATCACGCTGTCGATACCGTGGAGCGTCACGCCGCGCAGGATGAAGGGGGCCACCGTCGCCGGAAAATCCATGCCCTGCGCCAGCCCGCATGCGGTAACGACACCACCGTAGCGCACCTGCGCACAGGCATTGGCCAGCGTATGGGAGCCCACCGAATCCACCACCGCCGCCCAGCGCTCCTTTTGCAGCGGCTTGCCCGGGGCGGACAGTTCGGCGCGATCGATCACGTCTTCGGCGCCCAATGCGCGAAGGAAATCCGCCTCGTTCGTCTTGCCCGTGGACGCCACGACGCGGTAGCCGAGCTTGCCCAGCAGGGCAATGGCGATCGAGCCCACGCCGCCCGACGCGCCCGTCACCAGGACTTGGCCATCCCCCGGCTTGACGCCGGCACGCTCGAGCGCCAGCACCGACAGCATCGCCGTGTAGCCCGCCGTGCCAATGGCCATGGCCTGCCGCGCGTCCAGCCCTGTCGGCAGCGCGACCAGCCAGTCGCCGGAAAGCCGCGCCTGCTGGGCAAGGCAACCCCAGTGCGTCTCGCCGACGCCCCACCCGTTGAGCACGACCGCATCGCCGGTCCGCCAATCCGGGTGCGACGAATCGAGCACGACGCCCGCGCCGTCGATACCGGCCACCATCGGCCACTTGCGCACGACGGGGCCTTTTCCAGTGATGGCCAGGCCGTCCTTGTAGTTGATCGTCGACCAGTCCACGCGGATCAGCACGTCGCCGGCGGTCACCTCGTTGGCGAGCGCCTCGGGCGTGGACAGCGCCGCGTCATCAAGGTCAACGATGTGGGCCAGTGGCCCGCCGTCCTGCTTTTCCAGCATCAGGGCGCGAAACGACATGGAGGTCTCCAATCTTGTTGGTTTGCGGAACGTTCAAAGACAAAGCGCCGGGTGAACCGGCGCTTTCAGAAGGGGGCTTACGACTTCTTCAGGGAGGCGAACTTGCGCTCCAGCGTGGCGGCGTCGATCAGGCCGGGGGCCCGCGTGCCGTCCGGGAAGATGATCGCCGGCGTGCCTGTCACGTTGAGCGACTGGCCGAGTTTCAGGTTCGCCTCGAGCGGCGTGTCGCAGTTGCCGGCGCCGCCCGGGGCGGTCTTGGCCGTCATCCAGTCACGCCAGGCCTTGGCGCGGTCGGCCGAGCACCAGATCTGCTTGGCCTTGGTGTTCGAGTCTTCCGACAGGATCGGGAACAGGAAGGTGTAGACCGTGATGTTGTCGACCTGCGTGAGCATCTGCTCGAGCTTGTGGCAATACGGGCAGTTCGGATCCGAGAACACGGCGATCTTGCGCGCGCCGTTGCCCTTCACCCACTTCACCGCACGGTCCAGCGGCAGATCGGACCACTTGACGCGGTTGAGTTCGGCCAGGCGCTCCTGGGTGAGGTTGGTGGCCGTCTGCGTGTCGAGCAGGTCGCCATTGAGGACGTAGCGGCCGGTGGCGTCGGTGTACACGACCTGGCTGCCGAGGTTGATTTCATACAGACCGGCCAGCGGCGACCTGGCGACGCCCTTGATCTCGACGTTGGGCCCCAGCGCCTTCTGCACGGTGGCCTTGACCTTGTCCAGCGCGGGCTCGGCTGCGCCGGCACTCAGCACATATCCGGTGCCGATCGCAGCCACAGCCACCGCAGAGGCGATGGCCGCCACCCGAATTCGAAACGACATAAATGCTCCTGGAACCCCAAAGGCGCCGATGTGGCCTCAGCCCAGCGCGTGCCTGACCAGCAGGCGTTTAATGAATGGCGTCATGCCCACCATGCGCATCCCCGTATTGCGTAAAGTGCGGGGCAGCGCGCCCGGCAGGGCGAACAGCTTATGCAATCCGTCCGTGGCGGCCGTCAGCGAGAGGAGGTCTTCGCGGCGGGCACGCTCGTAACGGCGCAGCAACCTCAGATCGCCATGATCGCGCATGGTTTCACGTTCTGCCATCACCCGGCCGATTTCCGCCACGTCCCGCAGCCCCAGGTTCATGCCCTGCCCCGCCAGCGGATGAATCACATGAGCGGCATCGCCCACCAGCGCAACGCGCGGAGCGACCAGCTTGTCGGCGTGCTGCAGGATGAGCGGAAAACCCTGCGCCGGCGTGATGCAGGACAGCCGCCCGAAGCGGGCCGCCACGGCGCCGCCCGCGGCCGCCTCCACTGCGCGGCAGAGTGCTTCCGGCGACAGGGCAAGCAGCTCAGGCGCGTGCTCTTCGCTGGCGGACCACACCATCGACACACGACGATCGGGCAGCGGCAGCATCGCCAGGATCTCACCACGCGCCGGAACCGTGTCATTGGAGGCGGCAGCCGTGTCGGCGGAGGTACCGAGGAACCACTGCCATGCCGTGTCCTGGTGCCCGTGCTCGGCCTGAAAGTTGGCGACCACGCCGAGTTGGCGATAGGGCCGGGCTTCCGCCCGGATGCCGGCCTGCTCGCGCACCCATGAGTTCTTGCCATCGGCACCGATCACGCACTCGGCGCGCAGCACCTGCCCATC
Source organism: Burkholderiaceae bacterium (assembly GCA_028871175.1). Taxonomy (GTDB): domain Bacteria; phylum Pseudomonadota; class Gammaproteobacteria; order Burkholderiales; family Burkholderiaceae; genus Ralstonia; species Ralstonia condita. The sequence goes on from JAGWNU010000006.1 coordinate 21,853, forward strand.
GGCCAGCGTGAGACGCACGGCATCGGCGTCCATTTCGAAACCGGTGGCGGTGTGCGGGAACGTCTGCACGGTATGGGCGAAGCGCAGCGCGGTTTCCAGCGCACGCTCGACGAGGGACGACTCCGCGATCCAGGCCAGTTGCGGCGTGCCGGCAGCGTAGGCGGAAAAATGCAGGTCTGCGTGGACATGCTCGCCTCGCGCGGCCGCGTCGTCGCCGAAGACCCGCATGTCATGGACCGGCTGCACCCGTGACATGTCAAGCGCCGGCCAGATGCGCAATTGGTCCAGCAAGGCCTGCGAACTGGAAGAAAACGCGTAGACGCGCGCGTCCCACGCGTCGGGCGTCGCCGGTCCGGAGGGTGGCACGGGTGGCGCGATGTGGGCGATGCGCAAACCGAGCTGCGCGAGACGCAGCGCGCATGCGCGCCCGACGATGCCGCCGCCGACCACTGCCACGTGGTAAGCCGGCGCTGCCTTGGAGGAGGAAAACGCGGGTGTATTCATGGTGGGCCAATTATAGCGGCGGGGGTGTCCCGGCCGCGCCACCGCGCAACGGTGTCATGGCGGCTAGGGGCGGCTCCCGCCGCGCGGCTGGTGTTCAACGGCGGCTGCCATGACGCGGGGTGGCGGTGCCACGCCTGGATCGACGGATGCCTGCGTCAATGTGTCCTTGGCCACGTGACCGCGGAAGCCGGCATTGGGACGTCAAGGAAGTGCGCGACGCGCCAGCGAGGCAGCGAGGCAGCGCCGGCAGGACGCCCGGGCATGACATCCTGCCGCCCCGCAGCCGACGAGGATGGACGAACCAGAGGAAATTACGGGCCGACCGCTGAACCGGGTGCGACCAAGACGCCGAGCCGCGCGGGGCCTCAGTAATAGGAGACGGCGGCGTAAGCCTGGCGGGCACCGATGGCGCGCCGCTCGCCGCTGACCAGGCGCATCAGCTCGTCCTGGCGCGGGCAGACCAGAGCGCGCACGCGGGCGTCATTGGCCAGGATGCGCATCATCAGGTCACGCTTGCGCTGGAGGTCCTCGCGCGATAGCGCCGGGCGCTGGGCACGGCCCAGGCGCTCCATGTGGGCCGCGCATTCGCGTTCCAGCAGGCTGACCTCATCCCAATCGCCGCGTTCGGCCGCGTCCACCATGTCTTCAGACAGGCTGGCGATCGCCTCGTAGCAGGCGAACAGTCCGTCGCTGTCAGAAACCGAGCGGATCGGGCGGGCGACATTGACTGCGGTCCAGGACATGCTGTGCTCCAAAGCCAGATGGGTTGTTTCCAGGAACACGTTGCAATAGGCATGCCTGGTCTTCTCGCCCGGCAGTCCGCGCGGCTTGCCAACCGGCAAAGTCCTTGCCCAGCTTGGCTTTGCCAGATTTTCGACCCGCCCGGCCCTGGGCATCGCCGAGCCAAAAATCGCGGTTCCCGCCGGAATTGTTACGGCCGCGAAACGTAACGCGTAACAGCCCCGTAACGCCCCTCCAATGCCGCGCCAGCGCGCGCCGCACGGTGCGGAGCATCGTCATGAACCACCGGCACGGCGGTACGCCGCGCAGCACGATGCATTGAGGCGCGGTGTGCGCGAGGGGCTGGTCTGCGTCGGGTACCGCTGGGTGCCCTTTGATGCTGCCGGCGTACCTGGGCACCGCAGGCAGCCTGGTTGGCGGCGGATGCTTGCTGCCGCGATGTCGATCGAGAAGAATGTCGCGTGGTGCCGGCCTGCTGCCCGCCGCGCCTGCCCAGAACATCACCCAGCCCACGTGAGACCGCCATGAACCAGGCAAACGACGGCCATATCGCACTGCGTACCGTGCTGCTGACGAGCATCACCATGGTGGCGTTTGCCTTCAACTCGTTGCTGTGCCGACTGGCCCTGCAACACGCCAGCATCGATGCGGCCAGCTTCTCCAGCATCCGGCTGGTGTCGGGCGCGGCCGCGCTGGCTCTGCTCGCGCGTGCGGGCGCGGGGCGCGTCGAACCGGCACGTGCGGACTGGGCGGCCGCCGCCATGCTGTTCGCCTACGTCGCGTTCTTCTCCTTCGCCTATCTCACCCTGAGTGCCGGAACGGGTGCGCTGATCCTGTTTGGCGCGGTGCAACTGACCATGCTGGCCGCCGGGCTGCGCGCCGGCGAGCGCTTCGAGCCGCTGGGCTGGCTGGGTTTCGCTCTGGCACTGGGCGGGCTGATCTACCTCGTGTCACCTGGCGTGACGGCGCCGACGCCACTGGGCGCCGCGCTCATGACCACCGCCGGAGTGGCCTGGGGCATCTACTCGCTGCGCGGCCGAGGGCTCGACAACCCACTCGCCGCCACCGCCAGCAACTTCCTGCGCGCGGCGCCCATGGCGCTGGCCCTCAGCGCGCTGCTGGCCAGCCGCATGCATGTGACGCCCACCGGCATCGCACTCGCCGTCGCCTCAGGCGCCGTGACGTCGGGCATCGGCTACGTGCTCTGGTATGCCGCCCTCAAAGGGCTGCCGGCGATCCGTGCGGCGGCAGTGCAACTGTCGGTGCCGCCCATCGCGGCGGTCGGCGCGGTCCTGTTCCTGGCCGAGCCGCTGACGCCACGCCTGGTGGCCGCCTCGGCGGCCATCCTCGGCGGGATCGCCCTGGTGCTGGCCAGCCGGACCCAACGCAGACGCACGGAAGCGGCATCCCGGGGTTAGGCAGCCCCCTGGACCGGTTACAATCACGGCTTTCCGTGATCACTGCGCGCAGCACCGCCGGGCAAATTTCCTGGCCGCTGTGTTGCCGCATCCGCCTGCGGTATCCCGGGCGTACCCGGATCGGCGTCTGCCTCGCCGCAACGCGCACACAACCCCTTGATCTAGAGCCTTTTTCACCATGAGCCTCCAATGCGGCATCGTCGGTCTGCCGAACGTCGGCAAGTCGACCCTGTTCAATGCCCTGACCAAAGCCGGCATCGCCGCCGAGAACTACCCGTTCTGCACGATCGAGCCCAACGTAGGCGTGGTGGAAGTGCCGGACGCCCGCCTGCAAGCACTGGCCGACATCGTCAAGCCCGAGCGGGTGCTGCCGGCGGTGGTCGAGTTCGTCGACATTGCGGGCCTAGTGGCGGGCGCCTCCAAGGGTGAAGGGCTGGGCAACCAGTTCCTGGCCAATATCCGCGAGACGGATGCCATCACGCACGTGGTGCGCTGTTTCGAAGATGAAAACGTGATCCACGTCGCCGGCAAGGTCGACCCGATCGCCGACATCGAAGTCATCAATACCGAACTCGCCCTCGCTGACCTGGGTACGGTTGAAAAGGCGCTGCAGCGCTACACCAAGGCCGCCAAGTCGGGCAACGACAAGGAAGCCGCCAAGCTGGTCGCCGTGCTCGAAAAGGCGCAGAAGGTGCTGGACGAAGCCAAGCCGGTGCGTGGCCTGAACCTGACCGACGACGAGTGGGCAACCATCAAGCCGCTGTGCCTGATCACCGCCAAGCCGACCATGTACGTGGCCAACGTGCGCGAAGACGGCTTTGAGAACAACCCGCACCTGGACGCCGTGCGCAACTACGCCGCGCAGACGAACTCGCCAGTGGTGGCCGTGTGCGCCGCCATCGAAGCCGAAATCGCCGATCTGGATGACGCTGACAAGGCCGAATTCCTCGCCGACATCGGCATGGAAGAGCCGGGCCTGAACCGCGTGATCCGCGCGGCCTTCAAGCTGCTCGGCTTGCAAACGTACTTCACCGCCGGTGTGAAGGAAGTGCGCGCCTGGACGATCCACATCGGCGACACGGCCCCGCGCGCTGCCGCGGCCATCCACACCGACTTCGAACGCGGCTTCATCCGCGCCCAGACGATCTCGTACGACGATTTCATCCAGTTCAAGGGCGAACAAGGTGCCAAGGAAGCCGGCAAGATGCGCGCCGAAGGCAAGGAATACATCGTCAAGGACGGCGATGTGCTGCACTTCCTGTTCAACGTGTGACCAGACGCCTGCTTGAGGAAAGCCCCGCTCCGGCGGGGTTTTTTCATGGCCCGTGCCGATTGCAAAGTTGGGATAACCGGGCATCACGTCTTACACACCGGGTGCCGAGGTCGACACGCGCGCCATGTCCGGAGGACCCGGCAGTACGGCAAAGGCAACCGTCGGGCACGACGCTTGCTGCGGCAACGACGGATACGCAGACCGACCAGTTGTTTGGCGCTGCGCTGCCGCCACGGCCGGTACGCCGGCTCGCGTGCGGCTCCTTCGCACCCGACCATGAGCTTGCATTCGCCCCTGATCGCCGACATCGAGGCCTCGGCAGGCGCCGAGCCCGATGCCACCATCCAGTCGCGCGGCGTGTTGCTGTGCCTGTCCGAGCCTGACCTGCACATCTGCCAGGCGAGCGAAAACCTGGAAGCTGCACTGGGCACGCCGCTGGCGCGAGCATTGCGCGCGCCCGTCGAACACGTGATCGGCGTCGCGGGCCGCGAGCAGATGGCGCGCGCCGTGGCCACGCACCAGATCGACGGCGTCCCGTTGTATTTCGGCACGGTGCAAACGCCTCATGGCCTCTTGCTCGAAGCGGTCGTCCATCGGCATCGTGGCGTGCTCCTCCTGGAGCTTGAACCTGCAACGCGTGCCGCCGACGGTGCATTTGCGTCGATGTATCCGCTGGTGCGCACGTTCGTTGCCAGCCTGCAGGCGGTGGAAAGTATCCACGCCCTCACGGATCTGGCGGCACGGGAGGTGCGCCGGATGACAGGCTTCGGCCGGGTCGCGATCCATCACTTCGACGCGGGCGACACGGTGCGCGTGCTGGCGGAGGCCCGAGACCCCGCTTACGACTCGCTGCATGGCGCGCAGTTGCCCGGCACCGACCTGACGCCCGAAATGCGCCGCATGTACGGGCGCAATCCGCTGCGTCTGGTGGCGGACGTCGACGACGCACCGGTTCGGCTGGTACCGGCCCGGAACCCCATATCGGGGCACGCGACCGATCTGTCCTATGCTGCGCTGCGGGCCCCCTCCGATGCGCAGCGCGAGCCGATGTGCCAGATGGGGGCGAGGGCTGTCCTCACGCTGACACTCACCGTGCGCGGGCGGCTCTGGGGCCTGATCGCCTGTCATCACGCCACACCCCACACGCTACCGTTCGAGGTGCGACTGGCGTGCGAGCACCTGGCCCAGATTCTTTCGCTGCAGATTGAAGCCAAGGAAGACCGGGAAGAGATCGCGCACCGCCTCGAATTGCGCCGCATCCTCGTGCGCCTGCTGGCAGCCATGGCCGATCGCGACAGCTTCCTCGACGGGTTGCTCGAGCATCCGGCCGACCTGCTGCGTTTTGCCTCGGCCAGCGGGGCGGCCATCGTGCATCAGGACGAATGCGTTCGCGTGGGCGCCGCGCCCGAGGCCGATAGCATCCTGCAGCTGACCGACTGGCTTGCGACCGCACACCCGCGCGAGGTGTTCCACACCGATCGCCTGTCGACCGTCTACGCGGCCGGCGCGGCCCTGCTGCCGCACGCCGGGGGCGTGCTCGCTGTCCAGATTTCGCAACTCCATCGTGATTACGTGCTGTGGTTCCGGCCCGAAGCCCCGCAAACGGTGAACTGGGCCGGTGGCGCGCCGCCCGAGCAGGCCGACGAACACGCCGCGCCAGTGCTTGCCCGCACGCACCACTGGCAGCATCGCATCGCACATACCTCACGCCCGTGGCGGCCGAGCGAAGTGGAAATCGCGGCGGAATTACGCTACGCCGTGCTCAATATCGTCCTGCGCCGCGCCGAGGAGGCCGCCGAACTGGCTGGCGAATTGCGCCGCGCCAATCACGAGCTGGAGGCCTTCTCTTACTCCGTTTCGCACGACTTGCGCGCGCCCCTGCGCCACATCGCCGGCTACGCCGAACTGCTTGGCGAGATGGAGGGCGACCACGTGTCCGCCCGCGGACGGCACTTCCTGCAGACCATCGCCAGCTCGTCGCGCTTTGCCGGCAAGCTGGTCGACGATCTGCTGACGTTCTCGCAAATGGGCCGCGGCGCGCTGCGCCCGACGGACGTGAACCTGACGCAGCTCGTGCGCGGCATCGCACGGGACCTGCGGGCCGATACCGGCGACCGGCACATCGAGTGGGAGATCGCGACGCTGCCCGTGGTGCGCGCCGATCCCGCCTTCCTCCAGCTGGCCGTGCGCAACCTGCTCTCCAATGCCATCAAGTACACGCGCGACCGCGACCCGGCCCGCATCCGCGTGGATGCCGAGCAACGCCCCGACGAAACCATCGTGCGCATCGCCGACAACGGTGTGGGATTTTCGATGGAGTACGTGGGCAAGCTGTTCGGCGTCTTTCAGCGGCTGCACCGCATGGAGGAATTCGAGGGCACCGGTATCGGCCTGGCCAACGTGCGGCGCATCGTCGAGCGCCACGGCGGCCGCACCTGGGCCGAGGGCGCGCTCGATCGCGGCGCCACGTTCTACTTCGCGCTGCCGCGCGTGCCGCCACCCGAGGCGGATTTCTTACCCGGCACCGCCCGCGCACCAGCGACGCGCGGCGCCTGAATGCGTTCTTTTACGTCGAACCTGCCATGCTCAAACCCATCCTGCTCGTTGAAGACAACCCGAACGACCTCGAGCTGACCTTGCTGGCGCTGGAGCGCAGCCAGCTCGCCAACGATGTGGTCGTGACCCGTGACGGCGCCGAGGCGCTCGACTACCTGCACGCGCGCGGCACCTACGCTGGCCGCGCACCTGGCAACCCTGCCGTCGTCCTGCTCGACCTCAAACTGCCCAAGGTCGACGGGCTCGAAGTGCTGGCCAACATCCGATCCACCCACGCGCTCAAGAGCCTGCCCGTGGTCATGCTCACCTCGTCGCGCGAGGAAATCGACCTGTTGCGCAGCTACGAGCTGGGCGTCAACGCCTATGTGGTCAAGCCGGTCGAGTTCCGCGCGTTTGTCGATGCGATCGCCGACCTGGGCGTGTTCTGGGCTGTGCTCAATGAGCCGCCACCGGGTTCGACCCGCACCCGCCGCGCCACGCACGCCGCCGGCTAGCCTTCTTTCCGACGCACTCGCCCATATGCCCAACCTGCAACTGCTGCTGGTCGAAGACAACCTGCTGGACGCCGAACTGACGCGTGCGCGGCTGGAAACGGCCAATCTGTTGGCGGACACCGTCCTGGTCGACAACGAACCCGACTTTGTCGACCAGCTCAGCACGCGCACCTTCGACGCCATCCTGGCCGACTACATGCTGCCGCAGTTCACTGGCGCGGAGGCGCTGGACATTGCCCGGCGCATGGCGCCGCAGACACCGTTCATCTTCGTCTCGGGCGCGCTGGGCGAGGAACACGCGGTCGACATGCTCAAACGCGGGGCGACCGATTACGTGATCAAGCAGCGCCTGCAACGCCTGCCGGTCGTGCTGCTGCGCGCCCTGGCGGAAGCCGCCGAGCGCCGTCAGCGGATCGCCGCCGAAGCCGCGCTGCGTGAGACGGAAACGCACTTCCGCCTGCTCGTCAACGCGCTCAAGGAGCACGCCGTGCTCTCACTCGACCCCGACGGCATCGTGCGGACCTGGAATGCTGCGTCGCGCGGCATCCTCGGCTACGGGCGAGAGGACATCCTCGGCAAATCGGCCGACATCCTGTATCCGCAGGCCGCGCGCGAGGCCGGCGACTTCCAGCGCAAGCTCGACCGCGTGCGCCAGGAAGGCAGCATCAGCGACGACCGCTGGATGCTGCGCAAGGACGGCACGCCATTCTTCGCGTCCAGCGTGGTCACCGCGATCCACAACGAAATGGGCGAGTTGATCGGTTTCTCGAAGATCATCCGCGACGCCACGGAAGACCGCATGGCTGCCGACGCGCTGCGCCGCGCGAAGGAGGAGGCCGAAACAGCCAACCACGCAAAAGATCACTTTCTCGCGGTGCTCTCGCACGAACTGCGCACTCCCCTCACCCCCATCCTGACCGCCGTGCATCTGCTGGAACTGCGCCGCGATCTGCCTTCGGATGTGGTTGCGCAGCTGGAAGTCGTACGCCGCAACGCCGAGCTGGAAGCGCGCCTCATCGACGACCTGCTCGACATCACAGGCATTGCGCGCGGCAAGCTGGCGGTCAGTTTTGCGCCCGTGGATCTCTATCCGCTGCTGGAAAGCACTCTGGAAATGTCGCGCAGCGACATGCAGGAAAAACGCCTGTCGCTCAAGACCCGGTTCGAAGCCCGGCGCAGCACGCTACATGCCGACGGCGCGCGCATCCAGCAAGTCATTTGGAACCTCGTGCGCAACGCGGTGAAGTTCACGCCACCAGGCGGGGCCATCGAGGTGCGCACCTGGAATCCGGGAGCAGGCACCGTGGCGGTCGCGGTCAAGGACACCGGCATCGGCATCGAGCCGGAAGCCCTGCCGCGCATCTTCTCGGCGTTCGAACAGGCCGACGCCTCGATCACGCAGCGCTTTGGCGGGCTGGGACTGGGGCTGGCGATCGCCCATGCGCTGGTGCAGAAGCACGACGGCTCGCTCACCGCAGAAAGCGCGGGCCGGCACCAGGGCGCCACCTTTACGCTCATGTTGCCGGTTGCAGCCGAGCCGACGCAACGCGAGGCAACCCCCGCTCCGCCCATAGCGCGCGCCCAGCCGACGCGCGGTCTGCATGTTCTTCTGGTGGAAGACAACGCCGACACGGCCGAGGCCATGGGGCAGGTGCTGGCGATTCTCGGCCACACCGTCACCGTAGCCAGCGGCGCGCAGACGGCCATGCGCGCGGCCGAATCCGGCCCGTTCGATCTGCTCATCAGCGATATCGGCCTGCCGGACGGCAGCGGCCTGGACGTGGTGCGGGCGTTTGGCGAGCGGCACGCGGCGCCGTCGATCGCCATCACGGGCTACGGCATGGAAGAGGACATCGCACGCTGTCACGAAGCTGGCTTTACGGACCACCTGACCAAGCCGGTCGATTTCAAGCGCCTGGAACGGCTGTTGGCGGGGTATCTGGCGGCACGCGATGCAGGTACGGCCGACTTGCGCGCACGCTGAGGCGGCGCGCCGGAACGTCGCACCCGATGTGCTATCGGCGCAACAGGCCCCAGACAGCCGGCGCCAGCATGGCGCCTACCACGGCGGCCGTCCATGCCAGGATCTGTCCGTCGGCATACAGGTGCGCAAACTGGCCGCCGTAGTAGCCGGCCAGGGCGCCCAGCGCGCCCGCCAGCAAGGCTGGGCGCCAGCCCAGGCGCTTGCCCGCCGGATGCAGCCAATGCGCCGCACCGCCCACCGCCAGCCCGATCCAAAGCGGCCCCAACCACCCCATCGTTGTCTCCGTGTTGCCGTGTCCATTCCGTTGGACGCGTACCTTAGCGCAAGGCCGGGCGGAAGGCCACGGCCGGGCGCCCTGCGTACCGTGATGGATACCACACATGTCTCGGGTCAGCCTCATCGTATTTGACCTGCATCCTGTCGAGGCGCAGGGCCGGCGTTATAATTCACACGGCTCAAAAATTGTGCCGATCTCCCCAACCGGCCGCCCCACATGCAGTTGCTGACCCTCGGAATCAACCACCACACGGCGCCGCTTTCCCTGCGCGAGAAGGTGGCGTTTCCGCTCGAGCAGCTCAAGCCCGCGCTGACCACGCTGCGCGAGCACCTGCCGCACCGCAAGAACACGGCCGAAGCGGCCATCCTGTCCACCTGCAACCGTACCGAGCTCTACTGCGCCACCGACGGCAACCTGCCCGAAGAGACCGCGCATGAGCACGCGATCCGATGGCTGGCACAGCACCACAACATCGACCCCGGCGAACTCGCGCCCCATGTGTATTCGCTCGGGCAATCGCTGGCGGTGCGCCACGCCTTTCGCGTGGCCAGCGGCCTCGACTCGATGGTGCTGGGGGAAACGCAGATCCTCGGCCAGATGAAGGACGCCGTGCGTACCGCCACCGAGGCTGGTGCGCTGGGCACGTACCTGAATCAGCTGTTCCAGCGCACGTTCGCGGTGGCCAAGGAGGTGCGCGGCACCACCGAAATCGGCGCGCACTCGGTGTCGATGGCCGCTGCCGCCGTGCGCCTGGCGCAGCGCATCTTTGAGTCGATCGCCGAGCAGCGCGTGCTGTTCATCGGCGCCGGCGAGATGATCGAGCTATGCGCCACCCACTTCGCCGCGCAGATGCCGCGCGAGGTCGTGATCGCCAACCGCACGCTCGAGCGCGGCGAGAAGCTGGCCGAGGCGCTGTCTAACCAGGGCCTGAACGCCCGCGCCGTGCGCCTGGCTGAGTTGCCGACCAAGCTGGCCGATTTCGATATCGTTGTGTCGTGTACGGCGAGCACGCTGCCCATCATCGGGCTGGGCGCCGTCGAGCGCGCCATCAAGCAGCGCCGCCATCGCCCGATGTTCATGGTCGACCTGGCCGTGCCGCGCGACATCGAGCCGGAAGTGTCGCGCCTGTCCGATGTCTTTCTCTACACAGTGGACGATCTTGGTGCCATCGTGCGCGAAGGCAATGCGCTGCGGCAGGCCGCCGTTGCCCAAGCAGAAGCCATCATCGAGACACGCGTGCAGAACTTCATGCACTGGCTGGACGCGCGCAGCGTGGTGCCGATCATCCGCGACCTGCACGCACAAGCCGAAACGCTGCGCCAGGGCGAACTCGAACGCGCGCAACGCATGCTTGCGCGTGGTGACGATCCGGCGCTGGTGCTGGAGGCGCTCTCGCAGGCGCTGACGAAGAAATTCCTCCATGGCCCGACGCACGCGCTCAACCACGCGCAAGGCGAAGGCCGTGAACAACTCATCGACTTGCTGCCGGCACTGTTCCGGCAGTCCAGCCACTCCGAGCGCTAGCGGCCATTGCGTCGCCTGCGTGCCGCCCAGGCACGCGACTTCCGGCGCGGTATGATGCGCCGCCCTCGCTTCCAGCGTTTCCTCCGCGACTGCCCGAATGAAGCCCAGCATGCTGTCCAAGCTCGACCAACTGGCCGAGCGCATCGTCGAAATCAACGCGCTGCTTGCGCGTGAAGACGCCACCGCCAACCTCGACCAATACCGTAAGCTCACGCGCGAACACGCCGAGCTGGAGCCCGTGGTCGCGCAATTTGCCGCGTGGAAGCAGGCGGAGGAAGACATCGCCACTGCGCAGGAGCTGGCGGCCGATCCGGACATGAAGGCGTTTGCCGAAGACGAACTTCGCGCGGCCCGCGAGCGCATGGAAACCCTCGAAGGCGAGCTGCAACGCCTGCTGCTGCCGAAGGACCCAAACGACCATCGCAACATCTTCGTGGAAATCCGCGCCGGCACGGGCGGCGATGAATCCGCGCTCTTTGCCGGCGACCTGCTGCGCATGTACACGCGCTACGCCGAACGTCAGCGCTGGCAGGTGGAGATCGTGAGCGAATCGCCGTCGGACCTGGGCGGCTACAAGGAAGTGATTGCGCGGCTGGTCGGCGAAGGTGCGTACTCGCGCCTGAAGTTCGAATCGGGCGGCCACCGCGTGCAGCGCGTGCCGGCCACGGAGGCGCAGGGACGCATCCACACGTCAGCCTGCACCGTGGCGATCATGCCCGAGGCCGATGCGCTGGCAGACATCCAGATCAATCCGGCCGATCTGCGCATCGATACGTTCCGCGCGTCGGGGGCGGGCGGCCAGCACATCAACAAGACGGATTCGGCCGTGCGCATCACGCACCTGCCGACCGGCCTGGTGGTGGAGTGCCAGGACGACCGCAGCCAGCACCGCAACAAGGACCGCGCCATGCAGGTCCTCGCCGCGCGCCTGAAGGATCGCCAGGAGCGCGAGGCGCAAGCCAAGGAAGCCAGCGCCCGCAAGAGCCTGATCGGCTCGGGCGACCGCTCCGATCGCATCCGCACGTACAACTTCCCGCAAGGCCGCGTGACCGATCACCGCATCAACCTGACGCTGTACAAGATCGACGCGATCATGGACGGCGACCTTGATGAACTGGTCGGCGCGTTGGCCGCTGAGCACCAGGCGGAACAGCTCGCCGCGCTGGGCGAAGACGCCTGATCCCCGAATCGTTAAAAAGCGCGCCCTCCGTAACATCCGCTTGCGTTTGATACAGCTTTGCGCGATGGCGCGCCGGTCCTGCGTTCCTATAATCGATCTCGATCGCGCCGAGTGCGCCGCCGGTCGCATCCGGCACCCTTTCCCCTAACAGGCGCGACGCCCACCACGATCAGGAGAATCGCAATGCGTAACCCACTGCTGGCCGTCACGGTCGCCACCACCCTCGCCCTGAGCCTGGCCGCTTGCGGCAAAAAGGACGAAGCGGCCGATCAAGCCGCGAAAAGCGCCATGGAGCAGTCGAAAGACGCCGCCAAGCAGGCCGTCGACAACGCCGGCACCGCTGTGAGCAAGGCCGCCGACGCTGCCAAGGTGGAGATGTCGCAAGCCGCGTCGAACGCGCAGGCGGCGGCATCCGATGCGCTGTCCCAGGCCAAGGACGCTGCCAAGGAAGCCGCCGACAAGACGGCCAACGCAGCCAAGACGGCCGCCGATAAGACCGCGGACGCAACCAAAGCGGCCGCGGACAAGGTGAAGGACGCGGCCAAGCAGTAAGCGTCGCGCCCTCTTACCGACGTGCTCACGGGCTCGCGCCGCACCGGCCGGGCCCGTGTTATTTTGTGCGCCCGATCCTTGCCGTCGCCGTCCCGCCCATCTGCCCGCCGTGTCGTCCGTTCCTGCCATTCCGCCCGAAACCCTCGCCCGCGTCACCGATGCGCTGACTGCGCTCGCCCGGGCTGGCCTGCCCGCACTGGAGGCACGCATGCTGGTCTCGCACGTGACCGGGCTGTCGCGTGTGCAGCTCATCACGCAGGACACCCGTGCCCTGGATGCCGCCGCGCGCCAGCAGATCAGCGAACTCGCCGCGCGGCGCCTGGCCGGCGAGCCGATGGCCTATCTGGTGGGCGAGCGCGAGTTCTTCGGCAGGACATTCCAGGTAACGCCCGCGGTGCTGATCCCGCGCCCCGACACCGAACTGCTGGTCGAGCAGGCACTGGACCGCATGGAAGCGTTTGACGCCCCCACTGTGCTCGATCTCGGCACCGGCAGCGGCATCATCGCCATCACCATTGCGCTGGCGCGGCGTGACGCGCGCGTTTGGGCTACCGATGCGTCTGCCGAGGCACTGGCCGTGGCGACCGGCAACGCCCAGGCGCTTGGGGCAACCCAACTGCACACTGCGCTGGGCGATTGGTACGGCGCACTCGCCAAGACCGACGCGCCGCGCACCTTCGAGCTGATCGTGAGCAACCCGCCCTACATTGCGGCCGCCGATGACCATCTCGGCCAAGGCGATCTGCGGTTCGAGCCAGCCGGTGCGCTCACCGATCACAGCGATGGCCTGCAGCACCTGCGTGCCATCATCACCGGCGCCCCGGCACACCTGGCATCCGGGGGCTGGCTGCTGCTGGAACACGGCTACGATCAGGGCGATGCCGTGCGCGCGCTGCTGCTCGATGCCGGTTTTGCCCAGGTCTTCACCTCACAGGACCTCGCCGGTCAGGACCGCTGCAGCGGTGGACAATGGCGGGATCAAAACGCCGCCGGGCGTTCCTCGCTAAAATAGCCAAGTTTTCCAATGCGGACGCGGCGTCCTTGCCGCTCCCTCAACGAATCGAGTCTCCTCATGAGCACCACGCACGAAAAGATCGACCAGATCGTCAAAGGCCACCCCGTCGTCCTCTTCATGAAGGGCACGGCGCAGTTCCCGATGTGCGGCTTCTCGGGCCGTGCCATCCAGATCCTGAAGGCATGTGGCGTCGACCAGCCGCACACCGTCAACGTGCTGGAGGACGACGAAATCCGCCAAGGCATCAAGGAGTACGCAAACTGGCCGACCATTCCGCAGCTTTACGTCAAGGGTGAGTTCATCGGCGGGTCGGACATCATGATGGAGATGTACCAGAGCGGCGAACTGCAGCCGCTGCTGGCCGCCTGAGCATCGTTGCGGTTTCCAGCGTGACCTCGCCTCTGACCAGCGCCGCTCCCGGCTCGACCGACACGCAGCGCATGCGACGCATCATCGTGGCCATCACGGGCGCCTCTGGGGCGATCTATGGGGTGCGGCTGCTGCAGGTCCTGCAAGGGTTGCGTGAATCGGCGGGCGTGGAGTCGCACCTGCTGATGTCCCCTGCCGGGCTGATGAATGTGCAGCATGAACTGCACATGGCACGCGAAGAAGTGGAAGCGCTCGCGCACGTGGTGCATAACGTGCGCGACATTGGCGCCACGATCGCCAGCGGTTCGTTTGCGGCCGAGTCGATGGTGGTGGCGCCGTGTTCGATGAAAACGCTCGCAGCTGTCGCACACGGTCTGTCGGACAACCTCATCGCACGCGCAGCGGACGTCACGCTCAAGGAGCGTCGCCGCCTGATCCTGATGGTGCGTGAAACACCGTTGAATCTTGCGCATCTGCGCAACATGACCGCCGTGACCGAGATGGGCGGCATCGTCTTCCCACCCGTACCCGGTTTTTATCAGCGGCCCAAGACCATCGACGACCTGGTCGACCATACGATTGGGCGCGTACTCGACCTCCTGGGCCTGCCGCAGACGCTGGCGCCAGGCTGGCCGGGTCTTCGCTCGGCAGGGTAGCGCGTCACGCGATCCGCCATCGGCCCATGCTCAGCGGTGGTAATAGTTGAAGCGCACCGACGGCCCCCAGTAACCATAACCGCCGTAGTAGGCGGGAGCGGGCGCCACATAAACCGGCGCGGGCGCGACGGCCACAGGCGCTGGATACACTGCACAGCCCCCTAGCGTCACTGCCATCAGGGCCAGAGCCACGAGTTTCATGATTTGCGTCCTTTTAGCCCCTCAAGTGGGGCCGTGGGGACGTTATAAACCGCGCCGGGCGGCGTGCGCGTCATGCGTCTGTAAGCAATGTAACGACACGCTACGAACGTGTGTCCGTCAGTTCACTGATGTGATGCAGGCTTGGCTGGAGCCGGTTTGCTGGTCGCTGCAGGCGTTGAGGCCGCCACACTGCTCGCCGCCTTAGGTGCGTCCGGATCGACTTCTGCGCGCATCTGCTCCATCACGGCTCCGGCGCGGGGTGCCCACAGAAATTCCACCGTGCCATTCTGCGGCGCTTCGGGAATCGCATACATCGTGACGATCGTCTGGTGACCGGCCCAGCGCGCGCGCAGCGAATCCACCGTCTTGCCCGACTTCAACTTGAGCGGCGCCTTGCCCTCCTGGGCGGGCTTGCCGTAGCGGTCCGACAGCGCCTGGAAAATACGTTGCTCCGTCTCCACACCGCGCGTGGGCACAAAGAGCCCGGCGACGTTGCCCTCGTCAATCAGCAACACCGCCTGCGGGCCATCCATCAACTCCGGCCGCTTGGCAGGAGGCACCCCCAGCGAGCGCGTGCGTCCATGCGACTCAAGCGCGTCGGAGCAGTATTCGGAGACATCCTTACCGCCGTCGGCCCGTACGTCCTGGCATGAAGGTAACTTGGGCAGGGGCTTGCCGAGCGGGAACGCATCGAGCAGCACCGCCACATCGCCCGGATCGCGTACCGCGCGCGGCGACGCAGCAGATTTCGGGTCGGCGGGTGCGGCGAACGACACCGATGCGAGCATCGACGTCGAAAAAGCAAGCGCAGCGAACGTGGCAGCGTGGCGCGTCCAGCGGGTCATGCGAACTCCATGAAAGTAAGCCGAGAGTGTGCCACGAGGCGTGGCGTACGCGGGTCTGACCCTCGTCCCTCGTGCGACGTTCCGCCACCCATCTTCCAATGCGCCGCCACCGGAAGGTTTACACACGAATTGACGCAGTTGCCGGCAGCATGACAGCCGAAAACGTTATCAAAATGTTGCCGGTTTTGATCTGGCTAAGGTCGGGCGAGTAGAATCTCCGCGGCACAGACGAATGACCGGCAGGCTTTAGGCGTCACTTTTCTTGGGCCAGCCGCATAAACGCGATCTCATTTTGAACACCCCCTACGCTGTTCTTCCCCTGTCCCCCGCCCCGCAGCGGGCCTTGCGCGCGCGTTCGGTGGCAAATTACGCGCGGCTGGCCATCGGCCTGGTGGCGCTGATCTCAGCCCAGGCTGCGCTCGCCTTCGGCTTCAACGACGTGGCCGTGCGTGCGCGACAACTGGCGACCAAGCCTTACCAGGCGCCAGCCGATACCCTGCCGCGCCAGTTGCGCGAACTGCGCTACGACCAGTACCGCGAGATCCGCTTCAAGTCGGACCAGGCCTACTGGCGCAAAGACAAGCTGCCGTTCGAACTCGGCTTCTTCCATGAGGGCTCGTACTACGACCAGCCGGTGAAGATCAACGAGGTCTCGCCGGCCGGTGTGCGTGAAATCCGCTTCGATCCCCGCCTGTTCGACTACGGTCCGGTGAAGCTGGACCCGAAACAGGTCCAGAAGCTGGGCTTTGCCGGGTTCCGCGTGCACTACGCCATGAACACGCCCAAGTACAAGGACGAAGTCATCGTTTTCCTGGGCGCGTCGTATTTCCGCGCGATTGGCAAGGGACAGGTCTACGGCCTGTCCGCGCGCGGTCTGGCGATCGACACCGCGCTCAATTCGGGCGAGGAGTTTCCCCGCTTCACGGATTTCTGGATCGAGCGCCCTGCCGCGAATGCGAAGACGCTGACGATCTACGCCCTGCTCAACTCGCGCCGCGCCACGGGCGCCTATCGCTTCGTCATCAAGCCGGGCACCGATACCGTGGTCGACGTGAAGGCGCAGGTCTACATGCGCGAAAACGTTAGCAAGCTGGCCGTCGCGCCGCTCACGAGCATGTTCTTCTTCGGCGAGAACCAGCCAGCCGCCGCGCTGGATTTCCGCCCGGAAGTCCATGACTCGGATGGCCTGTCCGTGCTCTCCGGCACCGGTGAATGGATCTGGCGCCCGCTGACGAACCCGAAGCGCCTGCTGGTCAGCTCCTTTGCGACCACCAACCCGGGCGGCTTCGGCCTGATGCAACGTGACCGTGCGTTCGCGAGCTATGAAGAGATCGGCGATCGCTACGAGTTGCGGCCAAGCGCCTGGGTGGAGCCCTTAGGCAAGTGGGGCGCCGGCCGCGTGGAGCTGGTGCAGATCCCCACGCCCGATGAGACCAACGACAACGTCGTCGCGTATTGGGTACCGCAGACTCCACCAAAGCCACTGCAGCCGTTCAACCTGGAATACCGCCTGCTGTGGCAGAAGGACGGCGACAGGAAGCCCGCGCTGGCCTGGGTCACGCAGACACGCCGCTCACACGGCTGGACGACCAAGCGGCCCGACGAGCGCAAGCCAGACGACACCATCGCCTTCGTGGTCGACTTCGAGGGTCCGGCGCTGAGCAAGCTGCCGCCCAACGCCCCGGTTGAGCCGGTGTTTTCGGCGGATGCCAACGGCAAGATCGAATCGATCTTCGGTCAACCCAACACCGCGACCGGCGGCTGGCGCGTTACCGTGCGCCTCAAGCGGGTCGACGACGACAAACCCGTCGAGCTGCGCGGCTACCTGCGCAGCGGCGGCAACGGACTTTCAGAGACGTGGAGCTATCTGCTACCTCCGGGCTAAACGCCCAGACTGGCGACGCCGCTGGCGCCGTCCCCTCCACCCCCCTCGCCACGGCGCGATCCGTGGCCGATCAGTATCTTGAAGCGCTGCCGCTGGCGCCGGACGCGCGCGCCGCACTGCTGCGCGATGCCGACGTCTCGGCCAGCGACGACGCTGCCGCAGCGCTGGCCAAGCTGCATCATGCGCTGGCCAAGCTGGACCCGGCGCAGACCGCCTCGCTCGAAGCGAGCGCGCCCACTTATGCATCGGTCGGTGCGCGACTAGATGCCGCGTATGGCGCCAAGCACGCCGATGGCGTATCCGCTGAGCCCGCCCCGCCGCTGGAACACGACAGTCACGGCCGCATCCACCTGGATACCGGCCCCGCACCCGCGCGGCGGTCGATGGTGCCGTGGCCCTGGGTGCTCGGTCCGATCTGGCGCGCGCGCAGGGCCCTCGATCGCTGGATGCACGGCGGCCAGGCACCGGCGCCTTACGAAGCGCCTGACTCGCCGGACCCCAAAGGCATCTGGCGCTTTGTCGGATCGCGTCGACGCCTGACGCTGCTGGCGCTGATGATCGCGCAGACCATCGCCGCGACGTGGGCGATGAGCACGGTGCTGCCGTATCACGGCCGCGACTGGCTCGAGGCCATCATCATCGTGCTGTTTGCGGTGCTGTTCTGCTGGGTGTCGGCGGGGTTCTGGACCGCCATCACAGGCTTCCTGCTGCTGGCCTTCAAGGGCGACCGCTTCGTCATCTCGCGCCGCGCGGCAACCAATGCGCCGATCCCGTCCGATACACGCACCGCCATCGTCATGCCGATCTGCAACGAGGATGTGCAGCGCGTGTTCGCCGGGCTGCGCGCGACGTACGAATCGCTGCAGCGTACCGGGCACCTTGAGCACTTCGATTTCTTCGTGCTGTCGGACTCAGGCGACCCCGACATCCGCACGGCGGAAGCCGACGCCTGGCTGCACATCTGCCGCGCGCTCGATGGCTTCGGCCGCATCTTCTACCGCTGGCGCCGCCACCGCGTGAAGCGCAAGAGCGGCAACATCGACGATTTCTGCCGGCGCTGGGGCGGCAAATACCGCTACATGATCGTGCTCGACGCCGATAGCGTGATGAGCGGCGATTGCCTGACGCGCCTCGTGCAATTGATGGAAGGGGCGCCAGGCGCGGGCATCATCCAGACCGCACCGCGCGCCGCCGGCCG
This sequence comes from Burkholderiaceae bacterium, assembly GCA_028871175.1. Classification (GTDB taxonomy): domain Bacteria; phylum Pseudomonadota; class Gammaproteobacteria; order Burkholderiales; family Burkholderiaceae; genus Ralstonia; species Ralstonia condita. The sequence continues at coordinate 40,525 of JAGWNU010000006.1, forward strand.
CGACACGCTGTATGCGCGTATCCAGCAGTTCGCCACGCGCGTATACGGGCCGCTGTTCACCGCCGGCCTGCACTACTGGCAGCTCGGCGAATCGCACTACTGGGGCCACAACGCCATCATCCGGCTGGCCCCGTTCATCAAGCATTGCGCGCTGGCGCCGATTCCGGGCAAGGGCTCACTGGCGGGCGAAATCATGTCGCACGACTTTGTCGAAGCCGCGTTGATGCGCCGTGCCGGCTGGGCCGTGTGGATCGCCTACGACCTGGACGGCAGCTACGAAGAGATGCCGCCCAACCTGCTCGACGAACTGGGCCGCGATCGCCGCTGGTGCCACGGCAACCTCATGAACTTCCGCCTGTTCGGCGCGCCCGGTTTCCACCGCGTTCACCGCGCCGTGTTCATCACCGGCGTCATGGCGTACCTGTCGGCACCGCTGTGGTTTCTGTTCCTGTTGCTGTCCACGGCCTTGCTGGCCAAGCACACGTTGATCGCGCCGGAGTACTTCACCCAGCCGCGCCAACTGTTTCCGATCTGGCCGGAGTGGCATCCCGAGAAGGCCGCCGCGCTATTTTCGGCAACGGCCACTGTGCTGTTCCTGCCGAAAATCCTGAGTGTGCTGGTGCTGTGGGCACAGGGGCCCAAGCGCTTTGGCGGTGCAGTCCACTTGGCGCTGTCGATGGTGATCGAGGCAGCGTTTTCAGTGCTGGCAGCGCCGGTGCGCATGCTGTTCCATACACGCTTCGTGACGGCAGCGTTTCTCGGTTGGAAGGTGCACTGGAAGTCGCCTCCGCGTGAGGATGCGCAAACGCACTGGAGCGACGCAGTGCGGCGCCACGGTCTGCATACGGTAATCGGCCTCGTCTGGGCGGCTATCGTCTACTGGCTGAACCCGAGTTTCCTGTGGTGGCTCTCGCCGGTGGTGGGTGCGCTGATCGTCTCCATTCCGCTGTCGGTCCTGTCCAGCCGAGTGAGTCTGGGTCGGCGCATGCGACGGCTGCGCCTGTTCATGATCCCGGAAGAGGTGCGTCCGCCTCGTGAGCTACGTGCCACCCGCAAGCACTTGCGCAATGCCCCTCCGATGCCGGATTTCCGGCAGGCGGTGGTCGACCCGGTCACCAATGCACTGATGTGCGCCATCGGCACGACGCGCTTGCCGCATGACCCGGGCCTCGTGGCCGTGCGTGAAGCCACCGTACGCCACGCGCTGGAAGTCGGCCCCGACCAGCTGACGGGCAAGCAGAAGCTGGTACTGCTGTCCGATCCGCTGGCGCTGTCCGCGCTGCACCTGGCGGTATGGTCGTCTCCGGAGCAGCGCACAATGTGGCTTCCCGCCGAAGCGGGAAGTGAGCAGGTTGCCTGACGCGGCCTGCCGCCCGGCTTTGCGGGCGAAGCGTTTTACTTTCCGTTACATCGGTAGGAGTTACGTATCACCTGAAGCGCCCGGGCATTCATAGAATGGCTTCAACAACCTGATACATGAAGTCGACACGGCATCCCTGCCCCGGCCTCGTAACCGCAAGGAGAAGCACCATGAAACGCACACTGCTCGCATTCGTTCTGGGTGGCGCCGCGCTGTGCGCCTCGACGGCGGCGCTGGCGCATGTGGATGTCGGCGTGTCGATCGGCGTACCCGCACCGGTTTATGTGGAGCCCGCGCCGGTCTACGCGCCGCCGCCGGTGGTGTACCGACCCGCGCCTGTCTATGCGCCGGCGCCCGTGATCTATGGCGGCTACTACGGTGACGACTGGCGTGAACGCGCATGGCGCCGCCACGAACGCCGCGAGCACGAATGGCGTGAGCATGAGTGGCGTGAACATGAATGGCGCGAGCGCGGCGGTTGGCGCTGAATCCTGCTGATACGGCAATGCCCACGCGGGCCGCTCATCGACGAGCGGCCCGTTGCTTTTGTACGCCGTCCGTATGCCCGCGGCAAACCGACCTATGCTGACGTAGCGGCCACCGCAATCCCGCCCCGGCCGCGAATCGATCGGGAGGACGCCATGTCGATCTCCAGTACCCTCGACGGCTGCCTGCGCAGCAAAGGCTGCCTATACGAGGTGATCCGTCATCCGCATACCCACACCAGCACAGAAACCGCACAGACCGCGCATGTTCCGGGCGACCGCCTGGCCAAGACGCTGCTGCTCGAAGACAAGCTGGGTTATGTCGCCGCCGTGCTGCCGTCGACGTACCACCTGCATCTAGCGGAGCTGCAACGCGAATCCGGCCGGCAGGATCTCACGCTGGCCGATGAGTCCGAATTGCGGGAGGTCTTCAGGGACTGCGACGTGGGTGCCGTGCCGCCGGTGGGCATGGCCTACGGCATGCCGACCTACATCGACAGCAGCCTGATGACACACGGCGACATCTACTTCGAGGCTGGCGATCACGAGAACGTCGTGCACATGGACATGGACCAGTTCATGGCCCTCATGCGCGACGCTAAGCCCGCGCATTTCGCGTACCGGATGCAGGGCATCCTGTTCTGAAAAGCCACTTGACTTGTACCGGAGGCCATCATGGCCAATGACGCGGTCGTCACCATCCGCAATGACGGGCCGTACCACATCAAGGGGCGCTTTCGCATCGTCACCCAGGGTGGGCGCGAATTCCCCGTCGAAGAGGGACAGGCGTGGCTCTGCCGTTGTGGACATTCACAGAACAAGCCGTTTTGCGACGGCTCCCACAAGGGCGCGGGGTTCGACAGCAATCTTGACGCGCCGACGGCTGAACCCTCGCCTGAGGCATGATCGCAAAGGCCGCGGGGAGCGGTTGAAACCGGTTCGAGAGGCGCGCCGTACCTGTGTACCGCGCGCCTTGCGCCATCCGATCGGACTGTGCGTTGAGTCCCGAACGGTCTTAGCGCACGACCGGCTTGTAGCGGATGCGCTTGGGCTTCGCACCCTCCTCGCCCAGGCGCTTCTTCTTGTCGGCTTCGTATTCCTGGTAGTTGCCCGGGAAGAATTCGACGTGCGAGTCGCCCTCGAACGCGATGATGTGCGTGGCGATACGGTCGAGGAACCAGCGATCGTGGGAGATCACCATCACGCAGCCGGCAAACTCGAGCAGTGCATCTTCGAGCGCACGCAGCGTTTCCACGTCGAGGTCGTTCGACGGTTCATCCAGCAGCAGCACGTTGCCGCCCGAGATGAGCGTCTTGGCCAGATGCAGGCGCCCACGCTCACCACCCGACAGCGTGCCGACGTGCTTCTGCTGATCGCCACCCTTGAAGTTGAAGCGGCCGATGTAGGCGCGCGAGGGTGTCTCATATCGGCCCACCGTGAGGATGTCCGAGCCGTTCGAGATTTCTTCGAAGACGGTCTTGTCGGCGGAAAGCGCGTCGCGGCTCTGGTCAACGTAAGCCAGCTTGACGGTCGGGCCGATCTTGATGGTGCCCGCGTCCGGCTGCTCCTTGCCGGTGATCATGCGGAACAGCGTTGACTTGCCCGCACCGTTCGGGCCAATGATGCCGACGATGGCGCCCGGCGGAATCGTGAAGCTCAGGTTGTCGATCAGCAGACGATCGCCGTAGCTTTTGCTGACGTTGGTGAACTCGATGACCTCGTTGCCCAGACGCTCGCCGGCCGGGATGAAGATTTCCTGCGTCTCGTTGCGCTTCTGGTATTCCTGGCTGTTCAGCTCGTCAAAGCGGGCCAGGCGCGCCTTCGACTTGGCCTGGCGGCCCTTCGGGTTCTGACGCACCCATTCGAGTTCTTTCTTCAGCGCCTTCTGGCGGGCCGATTCGGTCGATTCTTCCTGCTTCAGGCGCGTCTCTTTCTGGTCCAGCCACGAACTGTAATTGCCCTTCCAGGGGATGCCGTGACCGCGGTCGAGTTCGAGAATCCACTCGGCGGCGTTGTCGAGGAAGTAGCGGTCGTGGGTGACGGCCACCACGGTGCCCGGGAAGCGCGTGAGGAACTGTTCGAGCCAATCCACCGACTCCGCATCGAGGTGGTTGGTCGGTTCGTCGAGCAGCAGCATGTCGGGGCGGGACAGCAGCAGCTTGCACAGCGCGACGCGGCGCTTTTCACCGCCCGAGAGGTGCTCGATCTTGGCATCCCACGGCGGCAGGCGCAGTGCATCGGCGGCAATTTCCAGCTGCAGCTCGACGTTGTCGCCAGCGCCCGCGGCGATGATGGCCTCCAGGCGTGCCTGTTCCTCGGCCAGCTTGTCGAAATCGGCGTCCGGTTCGGCATAGGCCGCATAGATGGCTTCGAGCTGCTTCTGCGCGTCCATCACCTCACCCATGCCGCTTTCCACTTCTTCGCGCACGGTCTTGGCGGGATCGAGCTGCGGCTCCTGCGGCAGGTAACCGATGTTCAGGTTGGGCATCGGCGTGGCTTCGCCCTCGATGTCCTTGTCGAGGCCGGCCATGATCTTGAGCAGCGTCGACTTGCCCGAGCCGTTCAGGCCGAGCACGCCAATCTTGGCGCCCGGGAAGAAGGACAGCGAGATGTCCTTGAGGATCTGGCGCTTGGGCGGGACGATCTTGCCCACGCGGTTCATGGTGAAAACGTACTGTGACATGGCGAAAAAAGCGGGGTAACGCGCGTGAAATTGGGAACCCGCGGAGTGTAGCAAAGCCAAGGCGCAACGCCGCGCGGGCAAAAGAAAAGGCGCCCGCTTGGGGCGCCCTTCCGGTGCAGCAAGAGGCAGGCCTCAGTGCATCATCATGTTGGCGTTCATGTTGTGCATGACCCACAGCGAACCGACGATCACGATCGCCAGGATCAGCAGCGTGAACAGGAAGGCCATCACGTTCCAGCGCTGGGCAGAAGAACCGTCCAGATGCAGGAAGTAGATCAGGTGCACGACGATCTGCACAACGGCGAGCGCCATCACCGTCACCAGCAGCGTCTGGTGCGAGTAGCCGCCGTCCATCACCATCTTGAACGGGATGACCGTCAGGATCACGGCCAGCACGAAGCCGATCAGGTAACCCTTGACGGTCGCATGACCGGCGCCGCCGGCTGCATGGCCGTGCGCGTCATCATGCGCGACGGCGGTCGTTGCATTGGTGTGTTCCATTTACATCGCTCCCAGCAGATACACGACGGTAAACACGCCGATCCACACCACATCCAAGAAGTGCCAGAACAGGCTCAGGCACGACAGACGGGTCGATTGCGTCGGGGTCAGGCCCTTGACGCCAATCTGCCACATCAGGACGGCGATCCACAGCAGGCCGCTCGCCACGTGCAGGCCGTGGGTACCGACCAGCACGAAGAACGACGACAGGAATGCGCTGCGGTTCGGGCCGGCGCCTTCGGAAATCAGGTGGTGGAACTCGTTGATTTCCATGCCGACGAACGCGGCGCCCAGCAGGAAGGTAATGCCGAGCCACAGCATGACCTGATCCTTGCGGCCGTTCTGTACGCTGATCATCACCATGCCGTAAGTGATCGACGACACCAGCAGGATGCCGGTTTCGATCGCGACATAGGACAGGTCGAAGAGCTCCTTGCCCGTCGGACCGCCCGCCGTCGCGCCACGCAGGACGCAGAACGTGGCGAACAGCGACGCGAAGATGATCAAGTCGCTCATCAGGTACACCCAGAAGCCGAAGACCTTGGTGTCTGCGGCGTCGTGGTGGTGCGCATGGTCATGCGCGTGGTCGTGGCCGTGCGCGTGACCGTGCGCGGCGTGACCGTCTAGAACATTGGAAGCCATGGTTTAAGCCTGCGAACCGATACGTTGGAAGTAGGCCGACTCGGTCTCGTGAACCTCGTGAGCGGGCACGTAGTAGTCGATGTCGTCGTTGTTGCTGCGGAGGATGAAGCTGCCGATCATGCCGACCAGACCCAGCACGGCCATCCACCAGATGTGCCAGATCAGCGCGAAGCCCATCACGATCGAGAACATGCCGATGAAGAAGCCGGCGCCGGTATTCTTCGGCATGTGGATCTTCTCGTAGCTCGGTGCGACCTGCGTCAGCACTTCACCGCGCGCCTTCATGTCGGCAAAGGCGTCGATGTCACGGATGACCGGCACGCGGGCGAAGTTGTAATGCGCCGGCGGCGAGGACGTTGCCCACTCCAGCGTACGGCCACCCCACGGGTCACCCGTCAGATCCGCCAGCGCATGGCGATTGCGGATGCTGACGAAGATCTGGATGAGCTGCGAAGCGATGCCGCAGGCGACGATCGCAGCGCCGATCACGGCGACGATCAGCCACGGCTGCCAGGCCGGGTTGTCGGTATGGTTCAGACGGCGCGTCATGCCCATGAAGCCCAGCACGTACAGCGGCATGAAGGCCATGTAGAAACCGACGAACCAGCACCAGAAGGCGCGCTTGCCCCACTTCTCGTCCAGCTTGAAGCCGAAGGCCTTCGGGAACCAGTAGGTGATACCTGCCAGGTAACCGAACACCACGCCACCGATGATGGTGTTGTGGAAGTGAGCGATCAGGAACAGGCTGTTGTGCAGCAGGAAGTCCGCACCCGGCACGGCCAGCAGCACGCCGGTCATCCCGCCGATCACGAAGGTGATCATGAAGCCGATCGTCCACAGCATCATCGAGTTCAGCTCGACGCGGCCGCGATACATCGTGAACAGCCAGTTGAAGATCTTCACGCCCGTCGGGATCGAGATGATCATCGTCGCGATACCGAAGAACGCGTTGACGTTCGCTCCCGAGCCCATGGTGAAGAAGTGGTGCAGCCACACCAGGAACGACAGCACCGTGATGCCGGCGGTCGCCCACACCATCGACGTGTAGCCGAACAGCTTCTTGCGCGAGAACGTCGAGACGATTTCCGAGAACATGCCGAACGCCGGCAGGATCAGGATGTACACCTCGGGGTGGCCCCAGATCCAGATCAGGTTCACGTACAGCATGGCGTTGCCGCCCAGCTCGTTCGTGAAGAAGTGCATGTCCAGATAGCGGTCAGCACCCAGCAGCGCCAGCGCCACGGTCAGCACCGGGAAGGCCGCGACGATCAGGATGTTGGCGCACAGGGCGGTCCAGGTGAAGATCGGCATGCGCATCAGCTTCATGCCCGGCGCGCGCATCTTGAAGATGGTCGCGACGAAGTTCACCCCAGTCAGCAACGTGCCTAACCCGGATATCTGCAGCGCCCAGATGTAGTAGTCGACCCCCACGTCAGGGCTGTAGGCCAGTTCCGACAGCGGCGGGTATGCGAGCCAGCCGGTGCGGGCGAAGTTGCCGACACCCAGCGACACGTTGATCAGCACCACACCTGCGGCGGCCAGCCAGAACGACAGCGTGTTCAGGAACGGGAACGCCACGTCGCGCGCTCCGATCTGCAGCGGCACGATCAGGTTGATCAGGCCCGTCATCAGCGGCATGGCCATGAAGAAGATCATGATCACGCCGTGCGCGGTGAAGATCTGGTCATAGTGTTCCGGCGGCAGATAGCCGGCACCACCGCCCGAGGCGAGCGCCAGTTGCGAGCGCATCATGACGGCGTCGGCAAAGCCGCGCAGCAGCATCACGATGGCCAGAATGCAGTACATCACGCCGATCTTCTTGTGGTCGACCGAGGTGATCCACTCATTCCAGAGATACGACCACTTCTTGAAGTAGGTGATCAGGCCGAATACACCTGCGCCACCCAGCAGAATGGCCGATACCGTCACGACCACGATGGGCTCGTGCAGCGGAATGGCCTCCAGACTCAACTTGCCAAACATCGTCAACTCCTAGGAATTCTTGCGCACAGCGGTGGATGCCGGCAGAGCCGACTGCACCGGAGCCGGGTCCGAAATCGTCTCAGCCGTCTCCACGGTGCAAGTCGCGCCACCGAGAGCCTCATCGAGCGTCAGGACCTTGTCCGAGTCGCCCATGTATTTGTGCAGGATGCTGTGGTACAGCATCGGGTCCACCGAGGCGTACATCGTCGGCGGCACTTTTTCGCTCGGCTTGGCCAGCTCGGCGTAGCCTTCCTTCGTCAGGCTTTGCGACGAAGCGCGAACCTGCTTGACCCATGCTTCGAACTCGTCGCTCGTCATGGCCGTCGCCGTAAACTTCATGCCCGTGAAGCCCGCTCCGCTGTAGTTGGACGAAAAGCCGTCGAACTTGCCGGTCTCGTTGGCAATCAGGTGCAGCTTGGTCTGCATGCCAGCCATTGCGTAGACCTGGCTACCCAGTTGCGGGATGAAGAACGCGTTCATCACCGTGTCGGACGTGATCTTGAAGTTAACCGGGGTGTTGGCCGGGAACGCGAGCTGGTTGACCGTGGCGATCTTCAGATCCGGATAGATGAACAGCCACTTCCAGTCGAGCGAAACCGCCTCGA
>JAGWNU010000345.1 GCA_028871175.1 Burkholderiaceae bacterium
ACCGAACTGCGCAAGCTGGCGGCTGAAGCCAGCGAACAGCGCCGCAACCTTGAGATCATCGGCGAGATCCTTGCGGTGAGCCAGGAGAAGTTCCAGCACTTCATCGACAGCTCCACCACGTTCGTGCACGAGAACGAACGGATCATTCGCCAGTACTCGGAGGCGGACAACGCTGCCATCGCTGCGCTGTTCCGCAACATGCACACCATCAAGGGCAATGCGCGCACGTACAACCTGCAGTATCTGACCAACGTCGTGCACGAGACGGAGCAGACCTACCACGCCCTGCGCGAGCCCGGTAGCGAGCACTCGTGGGACCAGGACTGGCTGATGCAGGAACTCACCCGCGTGCGCGAAGCCATCGAAAGTTACGCGCGCATCAATGAAGTCAAGCTGGGCCGCAAGAGCACGCCAATGGCGGGTGCCGCCGAGCAGCCCACGTCCGACGCGCTGGTGCGCATTCAGCAATGCCTGCGCCTGCTGGAATCGGCCAACCCGGCAAGCGTGCATGAACTCGTTTCGATGCGGGATGCCGTCTATCAGCGGCTTCGCCTGCTGGGCAGCGAGCGCGTGGAAGACATGCTCTCGGGAGTCCTGCAGTCGCTGCCCTCGCTGGCGCAGGAGCTGGGTAAGGCACCGGTGACCCTCTGCATCGGCGATAACGGCTATCGTATCCGCACGGAAGTGCGTGACGTGCTGCAGAACGTCTTCACGCATCTGCTGCGCAATGCCATCGACCACGGCATCGAGACTGCCGATGTGCGCATCGCGCATGGCAAGCCTGCAGCCGGGGTCATCGACATGGAAGTCGGGGTCGATCAGGGCATGCTTCAGATCACGCTGTGCGATGACGGCCGGGGCCTTGCGCTCGACCGCATCCGTAGCATCGCCGTTGAACGTGGCTGGATTGGCGCCGCCGAGCGCCCCGGCGATGAAGAGATCGCGCAGTTCATCTTCCGCCCGGGTTTCTCGACCGCAGACAAGGTGACGGAGGTGTCCGGGCGCGGTGTCGGCATGGATGCCGTCGTCGAGTTTCTCAAGCGCGAGCAGGGCCGCATCGCCTTGCGCTTTACCGATGACCGGAAGGGCGCCGCTTTCCGCCAGTTCCAGACGGTGGTCTGCCTGCCGGAACGGTTTGCGGTCGACAGCGTGAGAACGACCCTCGGCAGCGAGCCGCTGGTCAGCATGGATCTGGATGAGGAAGCCCTGTGATGGAATCGACGGTTCTGGCCACGCTCGCGGCGGGCCTGGTCTGCGGCGTGCTGGCCTGGAGCGTGCGGCAGCGCCGCATGAACACGATGGCGCGCACGGTGCAGGACGCTCATCGTCGTGCGGCGGAGTTGACCGCTGAGGTGGCACGGGAAGCGGCGCGTGCAGAGGCTGACGCGCGCGCGATGGCGGCACTGCAGACCACGCTCGCGCAGATGCGGGAGGCCACGTCCGACCATTTGGAAGTGATTGAGCAGTTGCGTACCGAGCTGCAGTCGGCCGGCGCGGCCAAGGCGCAATGGGCGGCTTGCGCCAACCGGATCGCAGAGGAAGCGGCCCGCCTGCGGGGGCTCGCACTCACGTTCGAGCGCTGGCATGAGCAGATGATCTCGCTCATGGAGCAGAACCACGATATGCATGCGAAGAACGAGGAGTTGCAGTCGATCGTACGGCACGTCGTGATCGTCTCGCTCAACGCATCGATCGAAGCGGCACGCGCAGGGCAGGCGGGGCGCGGGTTTGCCGTGGTCGCGAGCGAAGTGCGCTCGCTCGCGGCGCGCTCGGAAGATCTGTCGAAGAGCTACCGCAACAGCCTGCACCTGAACGATCTGACCACGACCGCTACGTTTCAGGACATCCAGGCAGGCGGGAAGATGATCGCAGCCTCGCTGGCAAGCGTTGAGGCGCTGGCCAGCCGGTTTCAGGCACAACTCCACGAGCAGGCAGGCACGACGTGATCAGCAGTCATGCGCAAGACAGTTTCGATCGCATTTTCCGCAAGGCCGCAAGCATGCGCCTCGCGCTGCATGCCGACGACACGCTCCACATTGCCGCGGCCGATCCGGGCGATGCCATCCACGGTGAGGAAGCCCTCATCCTGACGATCTCGTCCGTTGCGTTTCGTCTGCTGCTGGTGTTGCGCTTCGATGACGACGCAAGCACGCGGGCGTATTACACCGGCGAGG
>JAGWNU010000114.1 GCA_028871175.1 Burkholderiaceae bacterium
ATCGCCACTGTTCAGCAGGAAGCCCGGGCACCGGGTTGTATCCTGCCCGCGCATATTGCGTCAATCGGATTCCCAAGCGGGTTGTTATGGAACTGCAAGGCAAACATTTCGTGCTCGGCCTGACGGGCGGCATCGCGTGCTACAAGTCCGCCGAGCTGGTGCGGCTGTTGACCAAGGCCGGGGCGACCGTGCAGGTGGTGATGACCGAGGCCGCCGCGCACTTCATCACCCCGGTGACGATGCAGGCGCTTTCCGGTCGTCCGGTCTTCACGTCGCAGTGGGACGGCCGCATCGGCAACAACATGCCGCACATCGACCTCTCGCGCGAGGCGGATGCCATCATCATCGCGCCGGCGTCCACAGACTTTCTCGCCAAGCTCGCGCATGGCATGGCCGACGATCTGCTCTCCACGCTGTGCATCGCACGCGATTGCCCGCTGCTCGTGGCGCCCGCCATGAACCGCCAGATGTGGGCCGCGCCGGCCACGCAACGCAATGCCGCCCAGTTGCGCGCGGATGACGTCACCCTGCTCGGCCCCGATGTCGGCGACCAGGCCTGCGGCGAAGTCGGCGACGGCCGCATGCTGGAGCCGGCGGACATCGTCGAGCAGCTCATCGGCTTCTTCCAGCCCAAGCTGCTGCGCGGCCACCGCGTGCTGCTGACAGCCGGCCCGACCTTCGAGCCGATCGACCCGGTGCGCGGCATCACGAATCTCTCCAGCGGCAAGATGGGCTTTGCGCTGGCACGCGCCGCGTCGCAAGCCGGCGCAGAGGTCACGCTGGTCGCGGGGCCTTGCCACCAGGACACGCCTGCCGGCGTGCTGCGCATCGATGTGCAGACCGCGCAGCAAATGCACGACGCGGTCATGCGCGAACTGGACACCAGCAAGAACGACATCTTCATCGCCGTAGCCGCCGTGGCCGACTGGCGTGTCGCACAGGCCGCCGATCAGAAGCTGAAGAAGCAGAACGACACCGACGTGCCGACGCTCACGTTTACGCAGAACCCGGACATCCTCGCCGGTGTGGCGCGCCGGGCGAATGCGCCTTTCTGCGTCGGCTTTGCGGCCGAAACCGAACGGCTGGAAGAGTTCGGCGAGGCCAAGCGCCAGAAGAAGGGTATTCCGCTGCTGGTCGGCAATCTTGGTCAGCAGACCTTCGGCCGCGACGACAACGAAGTCGCGCTCTTCGATGCCAAGGGCATCACGCGGCTGCCGCGCGCCGACAAGCTGACGCTCGCGCGCCAGATCGTCGCCGCCATCGCCGACCGCGTGCACGGAGCACGATCATGAGCGCCGCGCCGATCCGCCTGTCAGTCCTCGACCAAAGCCCCGTCATCTACGGCCACAGCGCACGCGATGCCATCGCCGCCACGGTCGACCTGGCGCAACTCTCGGACTCGCTCGGCTACACGCGCTACTGGTGCGCCGAGCACCACGGCCTGCGCGGCGTGAGCAACCCCGCGCCGGAAGTGATGATTGCCCGCGTGGCGAGCGCCACGAAGCACCTGCGGGTGGGCTCCGGCGGCGTGATGCTGCCGTACTACAGCCCCTTCAAGCTGGCCGAGCAGTTCCGCCTGCTGGAAGCGCTGTTCCCCAACCGCATCGACCTGGGTGTCGGCCGCGCACCCGGCGGCGACATGCGTACAGCGCAGGCCGTTGCCATGGGCGACTACAACCGCGGCGACATCTTCCCGCAGCAGGTGCAGGAACTGATCTGGCACCTGACAGGCACGCTGCCACCGGACCACCCGGCAGCCGGCGTTCTGCTCCAACCCGAGATCGATACCAAACCCGAGCTGTGGATGCTCGGCTCCAGCGATTTTGGTGGGGCACTGGCCGCGCGCCTGGGCATTCGTTTCGCGTTCGCGCACTTCATCAACCCCCACGTCGGGCACATCGTCGCGCAGCAGTACCGCACGGACTTCGAGCCCGGCTACGATGCGCGCCCATATAGCGCCGCCGCCGTCTTCGTGATCGCGGCAGACACCGAAGCCGAGGCGCGCCGCTATGAAGCCGCCGTGGACTTGCGCCGCGTGCAGATGGCGCTTGGCGTAAATGGCCCGATCCCGACCGTCGAGCAAGGCGAAGCCCACGTCTACACCGAGCGCGACCAGGCCATCGTCATGCGCGAGCGGCCGCGCAGCATCATCGGCACACCGGAATCCGTGGCCGAGCAGATGCATGCGCTCAAGGAGCGCTTCGTCGCCGATGAATTGATCGTGCTGACCGTCGCGCCCAGCTACAAGGCGCGCCTGCGCTCGTACGAGTTGCTGGCCGAGGCGTTTGCGCTACCATCTCCGGCTTCTGCAACCTCTTCGGCCTGCCCCGCATGAAACTCGACGTCAAGATCCTCGACGCCCGCCTGCATGAACAGCTCCCGCAGTACGCCACCACCGGCAGCGCTGGGCTGGACCTGCGCGCCTGCATCGACGCCCCGCTCACCATCGAGCCCGGCACCACGCATCTGGTCCCGACCGGCATGGCCATCCACCTGGCCGACCCGGGCTATGCTGCGCTGATCCTGCCGCGCTCGGGCATGGGCCACAAGCACGGCATCGTGCTCGGCAACCTGGTCGGCCTGATCGATTCGGACTACCAGGGCCAGCTCATGGTCAGCACGTGGAACCGTGGCAGCACGGCGTTCGTGCTCAACCCGATGGAGCGCCTTGCGCAACTCGTGATCGTGCCGGTGGTGCAGGCCGAGCTGAACATCGTCGATGACTTTGCCGAGAGCGAGCGCGGCGCCGGTGGTTTCGGCAGCACCGGGCGCCACTGACAACATCGCCCGCGCATAAGAAAAAAGGCCCGGAACAACCGGGCCTTTTCTTTGGTGCGACAAACGCGTCAAGCTTCCGCTTCTTCCTGGGCGGGTGCCGGCGGCGCTTCGTTCTCGGAGAACTCCAGCTTCACCGCATCGGCGTCGTCCAGGTCCACGATCACCTTGCCACCGTTCACCAGCTTGCCGAACAGCAACTCGTCGGCCAGCGCCTTGCGGATCAGATCCTGAATCAGGCGCTGCATCGGGCGTGCACCCATCAGCGGGTCGAAGCCCTTCTTGGCCAGGAAGCGACGCAGCTTCTCGGTAAAGACGGCATCCACCTTCTTCTCGTGCAATTGCTCTTCCAGCTGCATGAGGAACTTGTCGACCACGCGCATGATGATTTCCTCATCGAGCGAGCGGAAGCTGATGGTCGCATCCAGACGGTTGCGGAACTCCGGCGTGAACATGCGCTTGATGTCGGCCATCTCGTCGCCCTGTTCGCGCGCCGTGGTGAAACCGATCGTTGCCTTGTTCATCGTCTCGGCGCCCGCATTGGTCGTCATGATGATGATCACGTTGCGGAAGTCCGCCTTGCGGCCGTTGTTGTCCGTCAGCGCGCCGTGGTCCATCACCTGCAGCAGGATATTGAAGATGTCCGGGTGCGCCTTTTCAATCTCGTCCAGCAGCAGCACGCAGTGCGGCTTCTTGGTCACGGCCTCCGTCAGCAAACCGCCCTGGTCGAAGCCCACGTAGCCCGGGGGCGCGCCGATCAGCCGGCTCACCGCATGGCGCTCCATGTACTCCGACATGTCGAAGCGGATCAGCTCGATGCCCAGGATGAACGCGAGCTGCTTGGCCACTTCCGTCTTGCCCACGCCCGTCGGGCCGCTGAACAGGAACGAGCCGATCGGCTTGTCCGTCTTGCCCAGGCCAGCACGCGACATCTTGATGGCCGAAGCCAGCGCATCGATGGCCGGATCCTGCCCGAACACGACCGACTTCAGGTCGCGCTCCAGCGTCTGCAGCTTGCTGCGATCGTCCTGCGACACGCTTTGCGGCGGGACGCGGGCGATGCGCGAGACGATGTCCTCGATCTCGCCCTTGCCGATCGTCTTCTTCTGCTTCGACTTCGGCAGGATGCGTTGCGCCGCACCCGCTTCATCGATCACGTCGATCGCCTTGTCCGGCAAATGACGGTCGGTGATGAAGCGCGCCGACAGCTCAGCCGCAGCAGTCAACGCCGACGACGCGTACTTCACGCCATGGTGCTCTTCGAAGCGGGACTTCAGGCCACGCAAAATCTGCACGGTCTGATCGACCGTCGGTTCGACCACGTCGATCTTCTGGAAGCGGCGGGACAGCGCTGCGTCCTTCTCGAAGATGCCGCGGTATTCCGTGAACGTCGTCGCGCCGATGCACTTGAGCGCGCCCGACGACAGCGCTGGCTTGAGCAGGTTGCTTGCGTCCAGCGTGCCGCCCGAAGCGGCGCCTGCGCCGATCAGCGTATGGATTTCGTCGATGAACAGGACCGCGTTCGGATTGTCCTTGAGCGACTTCAGCACGCCCTTCAGGCGTTGCTCAAAGTCGCCACGGTACTTGGTGCCGGCCAGCAGCGCGCCCATGTCGAGCGAATAGACGACGGACTTCGCGAGGATATCCGGCACTTCGCCCTTGGTGATGCGCCATGCCAGGCCTTCAGCGATGGCCGTCTTGCCGACACCGGCCTCGCCCACCAGCAGCGGATTGTTCTTGCGGCGGCGGCACAGCACCTGCACCACGCGCTCCACCTCCTGCTCGCGGCCGATCAGCGGATCGATCTTGCCGGCCTTGGCCAGCGCGTTCAGGTTCTGGGTGAACTGCTCCAGCGGGCTTTCCTTGCCGTCACCGGCTTCACCCTCGGGGTTGACGTCGCCGTGCTTGGCAGGTTCCGCCTGGTCCTTGCGGATACCGTGGCTGATGAAGTTGACGACGTCCAGCCGGGTCACGCCCTGTTGCTGGAGGTAGTACACCGCGTGCGAATCCTTCTCGCCGAAGATAGCGACCAGCACATTCGCGCCCGTGACTTCCTTCTTGCCGTTGGATGTGGACTGCACGTGCATGATGGCGCGCTGGATCACGCGCTGGAAACCCAGCGTGGGCTGCGTGTCCACCTCGTCGGTGCCGGGCACCACCGGAGTGTTGTCGGCGATGAAGTTCTTCAGATGCGTGCGGAGGTCTTCGATGTTGGCGGCGCAGGCGCGCAGCACCTCCGCAGCCGTCGGGTTGTCCAGCAGCGCAAGCAGCAGATGCTCCACCGTAATGAATTCGTGGCGAGCCTGCCGGGCTTCGACAAACGCCATGTGCAGGCTGACTTCCAGTTCTTGCGCGATCATGCTTCCTCCATCACGCACTGCAGGGGGTGCCCCGCCTGCCGTGCATGGGTTGATACCAATTCGACTTTCGTCGCGGCGATATCCCGGGTGTAGATACCGCACACGCCCTTACCTTCCCGATGCACAGTCAGCATGATCTGTGTGGCTGTCTCCCGGTCTTTGCTGAAATATTGCTGAAGAATCATCACGACGAATTCCATCGGGGTGTAGTCGTCGTTGAGCAGCAGCACCTTGTACATCGCTGGCGGTTTGAGCGCTTGCTCTTTCCGCTCGAGGACGGTGTCTGCATCGTGTTGTGGAGTGGTCGCTTGCCGGATTGCCATGGTCTTATTCTAACCACTCCTTTCGAGTTCGCAATTTGGGGAAATAACCCCGAGTTCAAGGTCTGCAAACGGTTTGACCCAAGCAGCGCGTGTCCGTCGAACGCGCCGTGATTTCTCGTTTCACCGCCTGGCCGCTGGTGGCGGAACGTGCGAGGGACGGGCCTGCGCTGCCAATCGTTTTCCTCACGTGGGGGCAATCTGCCGGTTTTCGAGCAAAACCTCTTCAAAAACTGACCGTTTTTCGCCACAAACCCACCTTCTGCAGCCTTGACAGTCTGTTACTTTCCTCGAACAATCGAATTCAACATGTGCGCCTTACTGCCCCGCAAACCGTTGGCAGCGAGCCTCATGAATGGTGAGCCGGGGAGGCCTCACACCAGTCGACAACAGATCGACAACCGCTTCAGGCTGTGGCGCCTGCCACAAGAAGACCGATCGCTTGCGGCGCGGTTCCACCCGCGCCATTCGTTGTGCCTCCGGGCCGGCGGCCGGGCGATGACGGCGCGGTACCGCTCTGCACTGGCCCGACAGGCATGCCCTCCCCGCTCAGATTTGTGTTTTCACGGAGGGGTTTTCATGGCAATCGGTACGGTCAAATGGTTTAACGACGCCAAGGGTTTCGGTTTCATCTCGCCGGATGAAGGCGGCGAAGAGCTGTTCGCGCATTTCTCGGCCATCCAGATGAGCGGCTTCAAGACGCTCAAGGAAGGGCAGCGCGTGCAGTTTGAGGTGACGCAAGGCCCGAAGGGCAAGCAGGCCACCAACATCCAGGCTGCCTGATCTGCGTCGAGCGGCACACTGCCTGCGGCAGCGGTGCCGATACGCAAAGAACCCGGCGATATGCCGGGTTTTTTGTTGCCTTGGCGGACAAGGGTGCGACATCACGCCGCGCGCAAGGGGTCATTTCGGCGGGTTGCGCACGACGATGTGGATGCTGTCCCGCTTCCGTCCCGCACAGGCGATCGAGACGGCCCTCCTCCTGCAGGGGAAAACCGCAGTCGTCGGCCGCTGGACCGGCGCACGCGCACTACACTGCAGCATTGGCAAGCGGTGTACGTGCTGGCCTGCAAGGATCCTAATGCTTGAAACCGCCGCGTTGGCCGCGGGCCTGTCCTGGACCAGCGGATTCCGCCTTTACCTCGCTGTGTTTGCCGCAGGCGCATTGGGCCGGGCAGGCTGGCTGCATCTGCCGCCCGGCCTCCAGATGCTGGAATCGTGGTGGGTGATCGGGCTGGCCGGCGTACTTGCCGTGGCCGAATTCCTGGCCGACAAGATTCCCGGCTTTGATTCCGTCTGGGACGGCGTCCAGACATTCATCCGCATCCCGGCTGGGGCAATCCTCGCGGCCGCCGCATTCGGACAACTCGACCCGCAATGGATGGTGGTGGCCGGCCTCCTAGGCGGCACCCTGGCTGGCACAGCGCATGCCACCAAGGCGGGCACGCGGGCGTTGCTCAACGCGTCTCCGGAGCCCTTCTCGAATTGGGCGGCATCGTTCAGCGAGGATGTTGCGGCGAGTGGGGGGCTGCTGCTGGCGTTCTTCGCGCCGGTTGCATTCCTGCTGGTGCTGGCACTGCTGCTGGCGATTGCCGCGTGGTTGCTGCCCAAGCTGTGGCGTGCCGTGCAACGCCTGCGCGATGCGTTGCGCGGACGCCCATCCGGTTCGTCCGCTTCCGGCACCCCCCGCCTCCCGCGCTGAAGCCTTACCGGAAGACGCGCAACAGGCCGAACACCACCAGGGCCAGCGCGCACGACCACCCTGAAAACAGCACCCGCCACATCCGATGGCGCGGAATGAACCCGACGCCACGCACCAACCCCGCGCTCATCGCCCAGAACAGCAGCGTGGCGAGGGTGTGATCGGCGTCGCCCGCGCGATTGGTCATGATGAACGGATAGACCGTGCCGACCGCCATGACGATCAACCCCGCAGCCAGGCTTGCCGCATGCATGCGCGGCTTGCCAGCTTCGCTCACGCGTGCGGTGTTCACTCGCGGTCCTCGGCGGCGCGTGCGTCGCTCACCTCACCCCACATCGCATTGAGCACGGCGAGCAGCACGGCAAAGCCAACGCCCAGGACCCAGCTGAAGTACCACATGGTCATTTCCTCCTGTCGTGGCTAGTACGCCGAATGCTCGTTGGCGCGAATGCGCTCGACCGTCACCTTGCCGCGCATCACGCGGTAACACCAGCTCGTGTAGACGACGATGATGGGCGTAAAGATGATCGCGGCCCAGAACATCAAGCCAAGCGTGAAATGGCTGGAGACACTGTCCCACGCCGTCAGGCTGGCGGCCGGTGTGCTCGATGATGGCAGCACGAACGGGAACATCGACGCGCCCGCCGTGGTGATGATGCCCGCCAGGCCCAACGCCGACAGCACGAATGCCAGCAGCGTCCGCCCGGCACGTGCCAGCGTGACCGCCAGCAACGGCCCCGCCACGCCCAGCAGCGGCAGCAACCACAGCAGCGGCTGCGTTTGGTAGTTGCGCCACCAGGCGTCGGCGGCGCGCGCCACCGTCTTGGCCATCGGATTGGAAACCCCCGCGTGGTCAATGGCCGAGGTGATGACGTACCCTTCGATGCCGCCCCATCGCAGCCACACCCCGGCGGCAATGAAAGCCAGCGCCGCAACCAGGGCAGCACCCGTGGCCGCGTTCGTGGCGCGCCGCTGAATGACGCCCTCGGTGCGATGGGCGAGGTAGATGCCGCCGTGCATGGTGATCATCGCGCTCGACACCACACCAGTCAGCAATGCAAACGGGTTCAGCAACTGCCAGAAGGTGCCGGTGTAGGTGACGACCATGAAGTTGTCGAACTGGAACGGCACGCCTTGGAGCAGGTTGCCGAACGCCACACCGAAAATCAGCGGCGGCACCGCGCCCCCGACGAAGAGCCCCACGTCCCAGGCGCGACGCCATGTTGGATTGTGAATCTTGCTGCGGTAATCAAACCCGACCGGCCGGAAAAACAGCGCCCACAGCACCGCAAGCATGGCCCAGTAAAACCCGCTGAACGCCGTCGCATACACCAGCGGCCACGCCGCGAAGATCGCGCCGCCACCCGTGATGAACCAGACCTGGTTTCCATCCCAGTGCGGGCCGATTGTGTTGATGATCACGCGCCGCTCGTCGTCGGTCTTGCCGACAAAGGGCAGCAGCGTACCGACACCCATGTCATGCCCGTCCATGATGGCAAAACCGATCAGCAGCGTGCCGATGAGCAGCCACCAGATGACCTTGAGGGTGGGATAGTCGAACATGGCGTGCTCCTCAAGCGTGGGCGGCTTCGAAGTCGTAGCGACCGGTACCGAGGCTGCCCGGGCCCTGGCGCGCGAACTTGATCATCAGGTACATCTCGACGATCAGCAGCAGCGTGTAGAAACCGATGAAGCCCGCGAGCGACCCGTACAGGCTCGTCACGCTCAATGTCGATACGCTCAGGTGCGTGGGCAGCACCCCGTAGATCGTCCACGGCTGGCGGCCGTATTCGGCCACGACCCAGCCCAGCTCGACAGCAATCCACGGGGCAGGCAGCATCCACAACGCCGAGCGCAGCAACCAGGCCGGCGCCTTGCGCTGCGGGCGCAGGGTGCTCCAGAACGACAGCCCGAACAGCGCCAGCATCAGAAAACCCAGACCGACCATGATGCGGAAGCCCCAGAACATCGGCCACACGCGAGGCACGGTATCGTCGACCGCCTTGTCGATGATCTCTGGCGTTGCCTGACGCACGTCAGACACGTACTTCTTGAGTAGCAGCCCGAAACCCAAATCCTGCTGGTGTGCCTGGAGCGTCTGGCGCGCCACCGCGTCGTTCGGGTTTTGCCGCAGCGCCTCCAGCGCGGCAACGCCCTCGATGCCGCTCATGATGCGGCCGCGATTGCGCGTCTTGATTTCGTGGATACCCGGTATCTGCTTGGTGACCGAGCGTGTGCCGATCAGCCCCATCACCCAGGGGATCTCCACCGCCCAGTTGTTCTTCTGCTCGCGCTGATTGATCGACGCGATCACGTTGAAACTGGCTGGCGCGGGTTCGGTCTCCCACATGGCCTCGATGGCCGCCATCTTGGTTTGCTGCGCTTCGCCGACGGTGTAGCCGGATTCATCGCCCAGCACGATCACCGAGCAGACGCTGGCCAGCCCGAATGCGGCCGCCACGCGAAAGCTGCGCCGCGCAAACTCCACGTCGCGTCCACGCAATAGGTACCAGCTCGAGACCGACAGGACGAACATCGCGCCCGTCACGTAGCCCGCTGACACGGTGTGCACGAACTTCGCCTGCGCCACAGGGTTGAATACCACGGCCCAGAAGTCCGACATTTCCATGCGCATCGTCTGCCAGTTGAACTCGGCGCCCACCGGGTTCTGCATCCAGCCGTTGGCGATGAGAATCCATAGCGCCGACAGGTTGGTGCCGATCGCCATGAGCGTCGTCACCAGCAGGTGCTGCGTTTTGGATAGGCGGTCCCACCCAAAGAAGAACAGGCCGATGAAGGTGGATTCCAGGAAGAAAGCCATCAGCCCTTCAATGGCCAGCGGCGCACCGAAGATGTCGCCGACGTAGTGCGAGTAATACGCCCAGTTGGTGCCGAACTGAAACTCAAGCGTGATGCCGGTCGTCACGCCCAGCGCAAAGTTGATGCCGAAGAGCTTGCCCCAGAAGCGGGTCATGTCTTTCCAGATGACCTTGTTGGTCATCACGTAGACGCTCTCCATGATCACCAGCAGCCAGACCATCCCCAGCGTGAGGGGCACGAAGAGGAAGTGATACAGCGCCGTGGCTGCAAACTGCAGCCGGGAAAGATCGACGAGATGCTCGGAAATCACGGTTGTCCTCCCTGCGCTGCTGGCGGTGTCAAGATCAGACGATCAGCGGCCCGCTCGGCATCGACCGCCACCCGGGCGTCCCGTACGAACACCCACCACAGCGCGCCCAGCACTGCCACCTTGATGGTGACAATGACGAGCAGATGGCGGACGAGTCGGCGGTCGTTGGTGCTCACAGGGGTCGGGCGATCCAGAGTGCGGCCGGTGCCGTCGGCGTAGCTTCCTGCCGATGGCACAGAAAGTCACATTTCAAACAGTCTAGTCATGGTTGGGGTAACTGACAAACCCTTCCTGATCGGATGGGCAGCGACATAGGCGCGCAGTAACGACATTGCGTCGGGAAGCTTGCGGTGCGCCAAACGACCAATCTTCGTGGCACCGGGCCCGCCCAGGACACCCCGTTTCACCGATGGCCGGTGTCGGCGCAGAAAAAAACCCCGGCCAGCCGAAGCTGCCGGGGTTTTCCTTTGCATCACGGCCGAAGCCGCCAAGCACGTGCTTACATATTGGCGATCATCACCTGACCAAAGCCCGAGCACGACACTTGGGTCGCGCCCTCCAGCAGGCGGGCGAAGTCATACGTGACCTTCTTCGACAGAATCGACTTCTCGATCGACGAGATGATCAGGTCAGCGGCTTCCGTCCAGCCCATGTGACGCAGCATCATTTCGGCCGACAGGATTTCCGAACCCGGGTTCACGTAGTCCTTGCCCGCGTACTTCGGAGCCGTGCCGTGGGTGGCTTCGAACATGGCAACGGAGTCGCTCAGGTTCGCACCCGGGGCGATACCGATACCGCCGACTTGTGCAGCCAGGGCGTCGGAGATGTAGTCGCCGTTCAGGTTCAGCGTGGCCACCACCGAGTACTCGGCCGGACGCAGCAGGATCTGCTGCAGGAAGGCATCGGCAATCGCGTCCTTGACGACGATTTCCTTGCCCGTCTTCGGGTTCTTGAACTTGCACCACGGGCCGCCGTCGATCAGCTCGGCGCCGAATTCCTTCTGTGCCAGCGCGTAGGCCCAGTCACGGAAACCACCTTCCGTGAACTTCATGATGTTGCCCTTGTGCACGATCGTGACCGACGGCTTGTCGTTGTCGATCGCGTACTGGATGGCCTTGCGCACCAGGCGCTCGGTG
>JAGWNU010000115.1 GCA_028871175.1 Burkholderiaceae bacterium
GGTAACGGTCTCGCTCAGTTGGCGCAGTGGTCGCAGACCCCGCCTGATACCCAGCCAGACAATGCCGACCGCCAGCACCACGAGCAGGCCCTCTTGCTGGAGGGAGCCCGCCAGGATCTCGTGCGCCAGCGCCTCGCGCGGCTCCAAGGTCTCACCCACCAACAGCCACACGAGCTGGATCTGGGCAGACTGGGTGTCGCGCACGGGCACGGCTTGCGCGGCCAGGCGCACGGGCATGCCCTGGAATTGGCTGTCGTAAAAGACGGAGCGATAGGGCGCCGGCCGCCGCCCGGTCGGCATGGGCAGATCGTCATAACCGGTCAGCGTCTTGCCGTTGGCATCAGTCAGGCGATAGAAGACGCTGCTGCCGGTTTCCGATTGCAGAACGTCCAGCGCGAGGTAGGGCAGGTCGATGGCGAACTGCTTGTCGCGAAGGCGCACGCCCTCACGCATGGCCTTGAGCGACGCTTCGAGCGTACGGTCGAACGCGGCGTTTGCAGCCGTCATGGCCCGCGCGTACGTAAGCCACGCGTCGAGCGCGAGCAGCCCCATGAGCGGCAGCAGCAGCCAGAACGAAAGCTGCCGACGCAGGGTGGGCGGGCTCATCGGCTTGCGGTCGCGGTCGTGCTGGGCGTGGCTTCCAGCAGATAGCCGAGACCGCGCAGCATGACGATGGCCACGCCGCTGCCGTCGAGTTTTTTGCGCAGGCGGTGCACGTAGATCTCGATGGCATCGGCGTTGACCGATTCATTGATGCTGAAGATCTTTTCCGAGATGGCGGCCTTGTTGACAGCGCGGCCATCGCGCAGCATCAGCACCTCCAGCACGGCGCGCTCGCGGCCGGTGAGGGCGAGCAGTTCGCCATGAAGCGTGAAGGCCCCGCTGATGCCGTCGTAGTGCAGCGGGCCGCATTGCAGCTGCGTACTCTCGTGCCCGTGGCTGCGGCGGATGAGCGCCCGGGCGCGGGCCTCGACTTCAGTCAGGTCGAACGGTTTCGCAAGGTAATCGTCAGCCCCGAGGTTCAGGCCGCGCACGCGTTCTTCCACGGCGCCGTGTGCGGTCAGGATCATCACGGGCAGCGGGTTCTTGCGGGCGCGCAAGCGGCGCAGCACCTCCAGCCCGTCCATGCGCGGCAGGCCAATGTCGAGAATAGCGAGCGCGTAGTCCTGCGTGGTGAGCAGCAAGTCGGCCGCGTGGCCGTCATGCACGCAATCGACCGTGAAGCCGGCCTGGCCGAGGGCTTCTTCCAGCGTGCTGGCCAGCTTCAGGTTGTCTTCCACCAACAGGATGCGCATATCGGACGTCTCTCAATCAGCCGCAGAGGAATACAGACATCGCCGCATGTTTTGAAGCTAGGGAAACCCCCGAGAACGCCGCGACACACACCGGCAATTTCCCGCCAATCGAAAGTGAACTGAAAGTGCGCCCCTCATACGATCCGTCCCGCCCAAAGCCCCCTGTGACCGGGGCTCTTGCGCAAGGACAACGAATAAGGGAGACCTGATGAACAAGACTTCGATGGCGCTGGCAGTGGTTGCGCTTGCCACCGCCACCACGGCCGGCACGGCCGCCGCACAATCCTCCAACGTGACCCTGTACGGGATCATGGATTCGGGTATCGAGTACGTGAACCACGCCGGCCCGAACGGCGGCAGCGCCACGCGCCTCGTCTCGGGGGGCAAGAACACGTCGCGCTGGGGCATGCGCGGCACGGAAGACCTGGGCGGCGGCCTGAAGGCTGTGTTCAACCTGGAAAGCGGCATCGCCATCGACACCGGCAAGCTCGACACCGACAACACGCTGTTCGACCGCCGCGCGGTGGTGGGGCTGGCAGGCGGTTTCGGCCAGGTGGTGGCCGGTCGCACCTTCACCACCACGTACGACTACATGCTGCCGTACGACCCGATGGGCTACGCGCCGAACTACTCGTGGGCCACGTCGTCCACGGCCACGGGCGATCGCAAGGACGGCCTGTTCTCGCGCGCCTCCAACGCCGTGCGCTATGACGGCAAGTTTGGCGGTCTGAAGCTGGGTGCCACCGTGGGCTTTGGCGAGGCGGCCGGCAACTTCAAGAGCAGCTCCAAGTACGACCTGGGCGTCGGCTACAGCGTGGGCGGCTTCTCGGCCGCAGTCACGTGGGATCGCCAGAACGGCGCGGGCACCAGCACCACGCCGGCAGACACGACCGATTACATCCAGGGCATCCATGCCGGTGCCAGCTACGACTTTGGTGCACTGAAGCTGTTTGCGGGCTATCGCAACTACAAGCGCGCCTTTACCACGGCCGCCGCCAGCCTGCGCAGCGATATGTACTGGGCGGGTGCCAGCTATGACGTGACGCCGGCCTTCACGCTGTACGGCGCGGTGTACAAGCAGAACATCAAGGACGGCACGGATGCCGATCCGATCCTGTTCTCCGTGCGCGGCCAGTACGCACTGTCCAAGCGCACGACGGCGTATCTGTCGGCCGGTTATGCCAAGGCCAAGAACGGCCAGAACGTGAGCCTGTCGCGCGACGTGATCGGCTACGCCAACAACCAGGTTGGCGTGACGATGGGCCTGCAGCACCGCTTCTGATCGGCCAATCGAACGATCGCTGTAAAGAACACGGGCACCTTCGGGTGCCCGTTCTGTTGGATCGGTGCGCAGCTCAACAGGCCATCAGTCGAGCACTGGGCGGGATTTCAGCATGCGTCGCACGTCTTTGAAATCGTCAAAGGCGGCAAGGTCCTGCTCGATATTGCGGACGTGCTGGCGCAGCGCTGCGATGTCGATATCGAGCTTTTGCAAGATGGCGTCCGGCGGAAGTGCCCCAAACCGCTGATACCCGTATGTGTACCGAAACGTCGTCTCGACACGATGGATCTGCCGGTCGAGCTCGCGCACCTGGTCTTTCAGGATCTGGTTGTAATGCGTCAGCCGCGCTTCGCTGATCTGGTTGATCGAGCGCTGGTCGATGTGCTCCAGCTCAAGCTGCAACTCCAGCAGTTGCAGCAGGTTGTTCTTGTCGTAAGCCTCGTTGACGCGCTGCATGAGCCGCGTCTTCCGGTCGCGCTCCTGCGGATCGCTTTCGCGGTCGGGGTGCAGGGCGCTGGCGAGCTTGCGATAGACCTCGCGGATGGAGATGCTGATCTGCGCCTGTTCATCTTCTTCCCGCGCTTCTGCGGCAAGTTGCTTCGGAGATTTCTTTCGTGCGGCCCGGCGGGCTTCACGCCTGGTTGCGGCGGCGGCTTTTTTCGCGGCGCGTTGCTCGATGTGTGCGCGGGCGCGTTGCAGTAGCGCTTCCTCTGAATGGACATCCGTGTCGTCGCCCAGGTCGACGCCGAGGGCGGCCTCCAGTCTTGCCTTCATCTCTGCGGCTTGCAGCGCGGCTTCCCGGTCGAAGTCAGTGCCGCTGTACTTGTTGTAAAGCGCCTTCAGGCTTGTGTCTTCATCGATCAGATCGCGTGTCAGATCGATGATGAGGGCGGATATCTTGCGGCGCTCGGCCTTGGTGAAGGCCTCGTGCTCGTAGATCTGGTCCAGGCTGCGCACAAAGCGGATTTGCAATGCGATGCGGCTGCGCTCCAGCGGCAGGAAGTCGCCGGCATATCGGCTCTGGAACTGAACGGTGGCCGTCTCCCAATCCGCCAGCCGCTTGCGTCGATTCTCGATCTGCTTGATCAGCGCGTTGAATGCTCTCTGGCCTTTTGTCAGCGCTGATGAGTCGTCCGCATGCTGATCGGGCGCGATGCTGATGGCAGGGCGGTGGGCCTTGGTCATGGAGCGGAAATGTCGCGGGCTCCGCTAAGGGAGCCCGGTCTGTGTGTGATGTGACGGCGGTGCCGGCCCTGAGCGTCGTGGTGACGCCCAGGAACGGGATCAGCCCAGCAACAGCGCGTCGTCGTCCACCTTGGCGCCGCGCGTTTCCTCGAACTTCTGCAGCAGATGCGGCACGTCCAGGCCGCGGCGTTCCTCGCCTTGCACGTCGAGGATCACGTTGCCCTGGTGCAGCATCACCGTGCGATCGCCGTAGTCGAGCGCCTGGCGCATGGAGTGCGTCACCATCATCGTCGTCAGCTTGCTCTCCGAGACGATCTTGGCGGTCAGCTCCAGCACGAAGGCGGCCGTTTTCGGGTCCAGCGCGGCGGTGTGCTCGTCCAGCAGCAGGATGCGCGAAGGCTGCAGCGAGGCCATCAGCAGGCTCACGGCCTGGCGCTGGCCGCCCGAGAGCAGGCCGATGCGATCGGTCAGGCGGTTTTCCAGGCCCAAGTCCAGCCGGCGCAGTTGCTCGCGGAAGATCTCGCGCCACTTGCGGTTCGTGGCGAACGAGAAACCGCGACGCTGCCCGCGGCACATGGCCAACGACATGTTCTCTTCGATGGTCAGGTTTTCGCAGGTGCCGGCCATCGGGTCCTGGAACACGCGGGCGACCATGTTGGCGCGCTGCCAGGCGGTTTTGCGCGTGACATCGACACCGTCGATGGTGATGCGGCCGGAGTCGACCAGTTGGTCGCCGCTGATGGAGTTCAGGAACGTCGACTTGCCAGCACCGTTCGAGCCGATCACGGCCACGAACTGGCCTGACGGGATCTCGAGCGACAAGCCGCGCAGCGCGCGCGTCTCGATGGGCGTACCGGGGTTGAAGGTGAGGGTGAGTCCTTGTGCGCTCAGCATGTCAGTTCCCCTTGGTACCGGTCTTGGCCAGCTTGCCGAATACCTTGCGGCGCATGCCGGGCAGGACCAGGGCGATCACCACCAGCGCAGCGGTCACCATGTTCAGATCCTGCGCCTGCAGGCCGATGAAATCGCTGTTGAGCGCCAGGGCGATGAAGAAGCGATACAGGATCGCGCCGACCACCACGGCCAGCGTGGTCAGCACCAGGCGACGCGCCGGCAGCACGGTCTCGCCGATGATGACGGCGGCCAGGCCAATGACGATGGTGCCGATGCCCATCGATACATCAGCGCCGCCTTGCGTCTGTGCATATAGCGCGCCGGCAAGCGCCACCAGTGCATTGGAGAGCGCCATGCCGGCCAGCGTCGCCGCGCCGGTGGCGATGCCCTGTGCACGCGCCATGCGCGGGTTCGCGCCAGTGGCGCGCAGCGACAGGCCGATCTGCGTGGAGAAGAACCAGTCCACCAGCAGCTTGACCACTATCACCACGACGGCCAGCAGCACGGGGCGGAACTCGTAGTCGGGCATCCAATCCGGCTGCAGCAGCGAGAAGACGGTCGGCTCGGTGATGAGCGGCACGTTCGGCTTGCCCATGATGCGCAGGTTGACCGAGTACAGCGCGATCATCATCAGGATACTGGCGAGCAGATCCATGATCTTCAGGCGCACGTTCAGCCAGCCCGTAATGAAGCCGGCAACTGCGCCGGCCAGCGTACCACCCAGCGTCGCCATGAACGGATCGTGTCCGCCCGCGATCAGCGTGGCTGCGACTGCGCCGCCCATTGGGAAGCTGCCGTCAACGGTGAGGTCAGGGAAGTTGAGGATGCGGAAGGAAATCAGCACCCCAAGCGCCACGAGACTGAAGATCAGACCGATCTCCAGGGCGCCGAGCAATGAAAACAGTGACATGACAGAGTAGGGCGCGATGGTTGGGCACCGGCCTGTGTGCAATGAACGGGGACGCTTGTGGGTAGCAGCGTAAGCGCCCGGCCATTATGCGGCGGATAGCCGCGTTGGGGCTCGGGCTGCCAGACCCGCGCCTGGCCGGCTCCGTCAGGCGGAAGCCGACCCGGCGCCTTGCGAGTTACTTGATGACTTCCTTGGCGTCCTTCAGCAGGTCCGCCGACAGGGTCGCGCCTTGCTTCTTGGCCGCGCCTTCGTTCACGAACAGTTCCAGGTCGGAGCTGCCGGCCGACGCAATCGCGCCCGGCTTCTCACCCTTCAGGATGCGGGCGACGACCTTGCCGGTCTGCTGGCCCAGCTTGTAGTAGTTGATGCCCAGCGCAGCGATGGCGCCACGCTTCACGCTGTCAGTGTCGCCGGCAACCAGCGGAATCTTCGCTTCGTTGGCCACCTTCACCAGCGATTCGTACGCCGACACCACGTTGTTGTCGGTGTTCGTGTAGATCACGTCGACCTTGCCGATCAGGTTCTTGGCCGCCGGCGCGATGTCCACGGTACGCGGTGCAGCCGATTCCACCAGCGTCATGCCCTGCGCCGGCAGCAGCTTCTTCAGCTCGTTGACGACCACCACGGAGTTGGCTTCGCCCGGGTTGTAGACCATGCCCACGCGCTTGGCATTCGGCACCACACGCTTGATCAGCGCAATCTGCTTGTCCAGCGGCAGTTTGTCGGATACGCCCGTCACGTTGGTGCCGGTCGGCGCCCAGCTCTTGACCAGTTGCGCGGCAACCGGATCGGTCACGCCCGAATACACCACCGGGATCGTCTTGGTGGCAGCCACGACAGCCTGCGCCGACGGGGTGGCGATCGCGATGATGGCGTCCGGCTTGTCGCCGATGAACTTGCGGGCGATCTGCGCGGCCGTGGCGGGGCTGCCTTGGGCGCTCTGGTATTCCCACTTCAGGTTCTTGCCTGCGTCAAAGCCTTCGGCCTTGAGCTGTTCCTTGGCGCCATCGCGGATGGCGTCGAGCGCGGGGTGCTCAACGATGGCCAGCACTTCGACCGACTTCGTGGCCTGTGCAAGCGCTGGCGTGGCCTGCAACAGCGCCACCGGAATGGCAGCGAGCGCGGCAATACGGAAAGCGTTCTTGAAGCTGGACATAAGGATCTCCTGTTTCCTTTTGGGTGGTTTCGCTCGAGCCGCGGGCGGGGTAGGCCCGGGCCGGCGTGGTTGGATTTCAGACGTTCTTGGGCGCACCGAAGCAGTGCAACGCCGGCGCACGTGGCCGCACATTATGAGACAAATGACGCTGCTTTTCAGCAAACGCTTCAAACGGGGCGTGGCTGCGCCAAAACGTCCGGCGAGGCGCAGCGTGCGCCAGGTCATGAAATCAAAAAGGGGCACACGGCCCCTTTTCTTGACTGCCCCAGCGGGCCGATGCTTACTGGATCTTCGCCTTTTCGCGCAGGTCCTTCAGCATGGCCTGGAACTTGGCACGCTGCCAGTTCTGATCGCCCATCATCATCTCGAGCAGTTGCGGCTTGACGTCTTCGTACGACGGGATCTTCGCATCGCGCGTGTCGTCCAAGCGGATCACGTGCCAGCCGAACTGCGTCTTGACCGGCGTCTGGGTGATTTCACCCTTTTTCAGCGCGGTAAGCGCCGCCGAGAATTCCGGCACGTAGGTGCTCGGGTTGGCCCAGTCCAGATCACCGCCATTGGCGCCCGATCCCTTGTCCTTCGATTGCGCCTTGGCGATGTCTTCAAACTTGGCGCCGGCCTTCAGCTTGGCGATGATGGCCTTCGCGTCGGCTTCCTTGTCCACCAGGATGTGGTGGGCGTGATATTCCTTGCCGTTGCCGAACTGCGACTTGATCTTGTCGTACTGCTTGTGCAGTTCGTCTTCGGTGGCGGGGCTGTTCTTGACGTAGTCCTCGAACTCGGCGGCCACCAGGACGTTCAGGCGGGCCTGTGCGAGCTGTTCCTGCACGTCATCGCGTTCGAGCAGGCCGCGCTTGGTGGCGTCCTGTTCGATCAACTCGCGGTCGATCAGCATGTCGCGGGCGCGGTTGCGCAGCTCCGGCGATTCGGGCTGGCCCGACTTCTTGATCAGCGCGTCCACCTTGGCGCTCGGGATGGCTTTGCCGTTGACTACGGCGGCGTTCTGGGCCAGGGCCGGTGCGGCGGTCGCAGCAAGGGCAACAGCCAGCAGGCTGGCGATGAGGCTGGAAATCTTCATGGGATTGCGTTCGAGGGAAGGACGAGTGAGCGAGGAAGGCGCTTACGTGTTTTCTTCGGGAGTGACCGCGCGGATCGCCAGGGCATGAATGGCTGCGGGCCACAGCGTGCGCAGCGCATCATACACCATGCGATGACGCGCCAAACGGTTCTTGCCGGCAAAGGCCGTACTGACAATATCGACGTTGTAGTGCCCCCCGCCGGACGCAGCGCCAGCGTGCCCGGCGTGCTTGGCGCTGTCGTCCTCGACGACAAGGTGGGTGGGCTGGAAGGCCTCGCGCAGCAGGCGTTCGATTTCGCGCGGGTCAGCGGCCATCAGCGGTCTTCCTGAGCGTTGGAGTCATTGGCAGCATTGGCCGGACGTTCTTGCATGTGGCGCGCCAGCCAGATGCTCTGCACGATGATGAACATCACCATCAGGCCCATCGAGCCGAACAGCTTGAAGTTGACCCAGACGTCCGTGTCGAAGTGATACGCCACGTACAGGTTCAGGCCGCCCATGGCGAAGAAGAATGCCGCCCACACCAGGTTCAGACGGGCCCAGAGCGGATCGGGCAGCGAAACCTGCTGCTCCATCATGGCGCGGATGAGGTTCTTGCGAACGAACACCACGCTGCCCAGCAGCACCACGCCGAACAGCCAGTACAGCACTGTCGGCTTCCACTTGATGAAGGTTTCGTTGTGGAAGATGAGCGTCGCGCCGCCAAACACACCGATGATGAGCAGCGACAGCCACTGCATGGCGTCGACCTTGCGGTGCCGGAACCACACCCAGGCGATCTGCAGCACGGTGGCGACCATCGCGACGGTGGTCGCCACGTAAATGCCGGCCACCTTGAAGGCAGCAAAGAACAGGATGACCGGGAACAGATCGAACAGGAATTTCATGCGGGAACGCGCTTGTGCGGGCCTATGCGGAGGATCAATCGCCGAATTTTAGCGCAGCCGAGTTGATGCAATACCGCAGGCCGGTCGGAGCGGGGCCATCTTCGAAGACGTGACCCAGGTGCGCGCCGCAGTTTTTGCACTGCACCTCGATGCGCACCATGCCGTGCGAGTAGTCGGTCTTCTCGGCGATCACCTCGCCATTGATCGGCTGGAAATAGCTCGGCCAGCCGCAACCGGCGTCGAACTTGGTCGACGATTCAAACAGCGGCGTGCCGCAGCAGACGCAGTTGTAGATACCGCGATCCCAGTGATCCCAGTACTTGCCGGTAAAGGGGCGTTCGGTGGCGGCTTCGCGGGTGACGCGGTATTCGATGTCGGAGAGTTGGTCGCGCCACTCGGCGTCGGTTTTCTTGACGGTCATGGTGATGAGACTCCTGGTTGGTATCACCGGCGGCCTCGTGGGCGCCGGTCTGTGTTGGTCGTGCCGGGGTGTGGATCCTGACAGGCGCGGATGAGCGCACGGCATCGACTGGGCGGTTACGACGAGCAGCTCACTTCGAGCGACGCCGCCCAATCGGGCGCCGGTTGCGCGTAATGCTCAAAGCCAGCGTGCTCGTCAAACGGGCGGGCCAGCACGGCCCGCAGGTTTTCGACCTCGGAAAAGTCCTTCTCCCTCGCGCGCTGGATGGCGATTTCCGCCAGGTGGTTGCGCAGCACATATTTCGGGTTCACCCGGGACATGGCGGCAGCGCGCGCGTCGTCCGGTTGCGGTTCGGCCTGGAGGCGCTGGCGGTAGGCGCTCAGCCAGACGTCGGCGGCGGCGCGGTCGAAGAAGAAGTCGCGGACGATGCGCGCTTGTGCCGCAGCAGGCGTATCGTCGCGACGCACCTCGGCCAGGTGGCGGAAGAAGAGCGTGTAGTCGGTGCGCTGGGCGTGCAGCAGCTTGAAGAGGTCACCGAAGAGGGTTGCGTCCTCGTCCTGCGCGGTGGTCAACCCCAGCTTGGCCCGGTAGCGCGCGTAGAAGGCGGCACCGTAGGCATCGCGGTACGTCAGCAGGGTGTCTTGTGCGGCGTCGATGGCGGGCTGCGCCTGGGCTTCGTCGCTCAGATCGATAAAGGCGCCCGGATCGTCGCCAAACAGCGGCAGCAGGGCCTGCGCCAGGCAGAACAGATTCCAGTAGCCCATCTGCGGCTGCTGGGCGTAGGCGTAACGACCGCTGGTGTCCGAGTGGTTGCAGATGTGGTTGGCGTTGAAGCCATCGAGGAAGCCGAACGGGCCGTAGTCGAGCGTGAGGCCGAGGATCGACATGTTGTCGGTGTTCATCACGCCGTGGCAGAAGCCGACGGCCTGCCAGTCGGCCATGAGTTCTGCCGTGCGGCGGGCCACCTCGCGCAGCAGCGCGAGATAAGGCTGCACCTCGCTGCGGCAGGCGGGATAGAAGCGGTCGATGACGTAGTCGGCCAGCGCGCGCAACTGGGGCAACTGCTCGCTGGCGGAGAAATGTTCGAAGTGACCGAAACGCACGAAGGATGGGGCAAGCCGCGTCACCACGGCGGCGGTTTCGATCTCTTCACGACGCACCGGCGCGTCGCTGCCGGTGACGCACAGTGCACGCGTGGTCGGGATTCCCAGACCCGCCATCGCTTCAGAACAGAGGAATTCGCGGATGGACGAGCGCAGGACGGCACGTCCGTCGCCCATCCGCGAATACGGCGTCCGGCCTGCGCCCTTGAGCTGGATTTCGCAAGGCCCATCTGTCGTCTGGAGTTCTGCCAGCAGCAGCGCGCGCCCGTCGCCCAACTGGCCTGCCCACACCCCGAACTGATGGCCTGAATAGACGGTAGCGAGGGGCGTGCTCCAGGCGGGGACGGCGTTGCCGGTAAACGCATCCAGGCCGGCAGGCGTATCGAGTTCCGCGCGCGCAATGCCTAGAGAAGCTGCTGCTTCGGGCGAAAAGCCGACCAGATACGGCGCGCTTCCCGTCGGCATGGGCGTGGGCCGCAGGCGCGTCAGGAAGCGCTCGCCCAGTGCGGAAAAGCCGGGCGTGGCGGGCGACCGGCCGGCCCAGTCGAAGGGGCTCGCAAGGGAATCGTCAGGTTGGGCGGCAGTGGAGGGGGGCATAGGTCGAGGCGGCTGATTAGCACAGGAAACGGCGCAAAAACAGTGCCGAACCCTCAAATTTTGTGTGCTGCGCGGGGCGTTGGACCACGCGCTGCGTAGGGGAAAACGCCATGTTGAGATGCAACAAGACTATCGCGTATTGTACTTGCGAGTAAAAAAAGCTGCAGCCTGCCAACCGTTGCACCATAAGGGTTCGCAGGATTTTTCAGATGGCCGGGTAAACGTGGGGGCCGATGCCGCAGCGCACAACAACATCCCGTTGACGCGTCAGACGATCACGGGAACAATCGGCCAAAAAATAGAACGGTTGTTCAGTTTTTCTAGGAGACACCATGGCCCTGATGGGACAAATGATGAGCGCACCCTTGCTCATCTCGACCATCATCGAACACGCCGCGCGGAATTCCGGTTCGACCGAGGTCGTGTCGCGCCGGGTTGAGGGCGATATCCATCGCACCACGTACCGGCAAGTGCGAGACCGCTCGAAGCAGCTGGCAAATGCGCTGGCCGCGCTGGGCGTGCAGCCCGGCGAAC
>JAGWNU010000346.1 GCA_028871175.1 Burkholderiaceae bacterium
CACCGGCAAGACCGTCACGCTACAGACGATCGCCCAGGGCCTGTCGAAGATCGGCGTGCCGGTGTTCCTGGCCGACGTGAAAGGTGATCTGACCGGTATTTCGCAGCCTGGGCAGCCGAACGACAAGCTCAAGGCGCGCCTGCAGGAGCGCGGCCTGGACGAGCCGCAATGGGCCGCATGCCCGGTCACGCTGTGGGACGTTTACGGCGAGAAGGGTCACCCGGTGCGCGCCACGGTGTCCGACATGGGCCCGCTGATGCTCGCGCGCATGCTGGAACTCAACGACATCCAGACCGGCGTGCTGAATCTTGTCTTCAAGATCGCGGACGACGCCGGCCTCGCCTTGCTCGACATGAAAGACCTGCGCGCGATGCTTCAGCACGTTGGTGAGCATTCTTCGAACTACACGAACCAGTACGGCAACATTTCGTCGGCGAGCATCGGGGCCATCCAGCGCAACCTGATCGCGCTGGAAGAGCAGGGCGCCGACCAGTTCTTCGGCGAGCCGATGCTGGACGTCAATGATCTGATGCAGACCGTGCGCGGGCAGGGCGTGGTCAATATCCTGGCGGCTGACAAGCTGCTCAATGCGCCCAAGTTGTACGCGACGTTCCTGCTCTGGATGCTCTCCGAGTTGTTCGAGCATCTGCCCGAGGTGGGCGACGTGGACAAGCCCAAGCTCGCCTTCTTCTTCGACGAAGCACATCTGCTGTTCAATGACGCGCCGCCGTCGCTGCTGCAGAAGGTGGAGCAGGTGGTGCGGTTGATCCGCTCCAAGGGCGTGGGCGTGTACTTCGTGACGCAGAACCCCGCTGATGTGCCCGATACCGTTCTTGGCCAGCTCGGCAACCGCGTGCAGCACGCGCTGCGGGCCTTCACGCCGCGCGATCAGAAAGCCGTGAAGGCGGCGGCCACCACGATGCGCGCGAACCCGGGGTTCAGCATCGAAGAGGCCATCGGCGAACTGGCCGTGGGCGAGGCGCTGATCTCCATGCTGGACGAGGGCGGCCGCCCGGAGATCACGCAGCGCGCGTTTGTCGTGCCGCCTGCATCGCGCATCGGGCCGATCTCGGACGAAGAGCGCCGCGAGCTGATGGCCAATTCGCTGGTGGCCGGCCGCTATGAGGCGGCAATCGACCGCGAATCGGCGTACGAAATCCTGAGCGGGCGTGTGGCAAAGGGCGGGCCAGCATCGGCGCCCGCACCGGGTTCCATCGGCACGGATTTCGGTGCATCGACGGGCTCGGCACCCGCACCGGCGCCTGCGCCCGCCCAGCAGGAAAGTGGCGGCTGGCTTGGCGATGTCGGCTCGATCCTGACCAAGGGTACGGGCCGCAGCGGCCGTGGCGATTCGATTGTCGAAACGTTGGCCAAGTCGACGATGCGCACCATCGGCTCCACTGTCGGGCGCGAAATCGTGCGCGGCGTGCTGGGCAGCCTTCTGGGCGGATCGAAGAAGCGCTGAGCGCATTCGACGCACCAAAGACAACAGCCGGCATTGCCGGCTGTTTTTGTTTGCACTGGGAATGCGCGATCAGTTTTTCGTGCCGAAGAGGCGGTCGCCCGCGTCACCCAGGCCGGGGATGATGTAGGCGTTGTCATCCAGGTGCGAATCGAGCGAGGCCACGAACAGCTTCACGTTCGGATGCGCCTTCTGGAACACCTCCACACCTTCGGGCGCTGCCACCAGCGCGAGGAACAGGATGTTCTCGTCGGGCACGCCGCGCTTCTTCATCACGTCGACAGCGTGGACGGCCGAGTAGCCGGTGGCGACCATCGGATCGCACAGGATGAAGGTGCGGTCTTCCAGGTCCGGCAGCCGCACGAGGTATTCCACCGGGCGGTGTTGCTCATCACGGTACACGCCAATGTGACCGATGCGCGCCGACGGAATCAGTTCGACCAGCCCGTCGCTCATGCCGACGCCCGCGCGCAGCACCGGCACCACGGCCAGCTTGCGCCCGGCGATGACGGGGGCTTCCATCGGGCCCATCGGCGTGTCGATGTGGCGGCTGGTCAGCGGCAGGTTGCGCGTGATCTCGTAGCCCATCAGCAGCGTGATCTCGCGCAGCAGTTCGCGGAACGTGCGCGTCGACGTGTCCTTGTCGCGCATGTGCGTGAGCTTGTGCTGGATCAGCGGGTGATTGAGGATGAA
>JAGWNU010000116.1 GCA_028871175.1 Burkholderiaceae bacterium
CTGGCGCTGAATGCGGCGGTGGAAGCCGCGCGCGCGGGCGAGCAGGGGCGGGGCTTTGCGGTGGTGGCGGGTGAAGTGCGCAGCCTGGCGCAGCGCAGTGCCACGGCAGCCAAGGAGATCAAGGAACTGATCGGCGATTCGGTCAGCCGCGTGCGTAACGGCTCGGCGCTCGTAGCCGAGGCCGGTACGGTGATCGACGAAGTGGTGGTGGCCGTCAAGCGCGTGACCGACATCATGGGCGAGATATCCGCCGCCTCGGACGAGCAAAGTTCGGGTATCGAGCAGGTGAACCAGGCGGTGAACCAGATGGATGAGGTCACGCAGCAGAATGCCGCGCTGGTTGAGGAGGCCGCCGCCGCCGCGCTGTCGCTGGAGGAGCAGGCGCAGCTGCTGCGTGATGCGGTGGCGGCGTTCCGTACCGACGGGCGGGCCGCGCACTCCGAGCGGGCGGCCGTCCAGACGGCTGCGGCGCCGCTTGCCACGCCCGCGCGCAGCGAGGCGCGGCCGGACAGGAAGAACGCGGTGGTGAACGAGGTGGTGCCTTCCGTCGCACGGGCGATTGTCGCGCGCAAATCGCCCCAGGCCGCGCCGGTGACGGGCAGCCTCGCGGGCGCCGACCGCGCAGGCGACCCGGCTGCCGTTGCGGCGGATCAAGGCGAGAAAGCGCATCTTGAGGCACATTTTTCGGTCGCGCACGCGGCGACGGCTGCGGTTTCAGTCGCCGCAGCGGCGCCAGCCCTCAAGCTGGCAGCGGCTTCTGCCGATGATGAGGATTGGAGCACGTTCTGACGCCAGCCTCGCCCGTCACAAATCGGGCGCGGCACGCGGTACGGTGCCCGCCACTGACGGAAAGCGGGCGCCAGACCCGCGACATTTCGGGGTAGTTACCTATGGCTATGGCACAAACCTTGGCGCCAGTCTCGCCGACGCTTGCGTCGCGTGAGTTTTCCTTTACGGCGGAAGATTTCACCCGCATCCGCAACCTGATCTATCGCCGCGTGGGCATTTCGTTGTCCGACCGCAAGAGCGAGATGGTCTACAGCCGCCTGGCGCGCCGCCTGCGCGTGGTCAACCTCGGTTCGTTCCGCGACTATCTTGATGCGCTGGAAAACGGCCATCTGCCCGACGAGTGGGAAGCGTTCACCAATGCGCTCACCACCAACCTGACGGCGTTCTTTCGCGAGCAGCATCACTTTCCGATCCTGGCCGAGCATGCCAAGGCCAAGCGCACGCCGTTTTCGGTGTGGTGCTCGGCATCGTCCACCGGAGAAGAACCGTATTCGATCGCCATCACCCTGGCCGAGACCTTCGGCTCGATGAACCCGGGGCAGGTGAGCGTGGTGGCCTCCGACGTCGATACCAACGCGCTGGCCCGTGCGCGCGCCGGCATCTACCCGCTGGAGCGCGTGGCTGCGCTGTCCACCGAGCGCCTGAAGAAGTATTTCCTGCGGGGCACCGGTAAGCATGAGGGGTATGCGAGGGTGCGTCCTGAATTGCAGGCGATGATCGACTTCCGCCAGATCAACCTGCTCGACCGCGATTGGCCGCTGACGCAGAAGTTTGACGTGATCTTCTGCCGCAACGTCATGATCTACTTCGACAAGCCGACGCAGGCCAAGATCCTGGAGCACTTCATCGACGTGATGAAGCCCGACGGACTGCTGTTTGCCGGCCATTCGGAGAGCTTCCTGCAGGTGACCAAGGCGTGGTCATTGCGGGGCAAGACCGTGTATGAAATCGCGCCTGAATTGCGGGCCAGAGTGGCGGGGGCGCGATGATCGAATTCAGCAAGAAGGCCGTGCCGCGCGCCGCCATGGCCGACGCCGTGCGCAACGACAGCGGAATGAGCGCCGGGGCCATGGCCACGCTCGCGCAGTCGGCCGCCAGCACGCACGCCTACTACGACACCACCTTCAGCCGCCGCGCCATGAAGGTGCTCCCGGGCGAGTATTTCGTCACGACCGAAGACCTGATGCTGGTGACGGTGCTGGGCTCCTGCGTCTCGGCCTGCGTGCGCGACAAGACCCTCGGCATTGGCGGCATGAACCATTTCATGCTGCCCTCGCGCAACGAGGGGGAATCGATCCTGTCGCCATCCATGCGCTATGGCACGCACGCCATGGAAGTGCTGCTCAACCAGCTCTACAAGGCCGGCGCCCGACGTGAGCACCTTGAGATCAAGGTGTTTGGCGGCGCCGCCGTGCTGGCCGGCATGAGCACGCTCGACGTGGGCGAGCGCAACGGCAAGTTCGTGCTCGAGTTCCTGCGCAGCGAGGGGTTGCCCGTGGCCGCCAAGGACCTCTTCGACGTGTATCCGCGCAAGGTCTACTTCGTGCCATCCACGGGTCAGATCATGGTGCGCAAGCTGCGCTCGCAAAGCTCCACCGCCGATCTCGACAGCGAAGCGCAGTACGCGAGCAAGCTGTCGAAGTCCATTGCCGCCAAATCGGCCTCGCGCCTGCAATTGTTTACGTAATTCCTGGACTTGCCCCACAACAACATGAACGACAAACGCAAGATTCAGGTGCTGTGCATCGACGATTCCGCACTGATCCGCAGCATCCTGAAGGAAATCATCAACAGCCAGCCCGATATGGAAGTGGTGGGTGTGGCGCCGGACCCGATCATCGCGCGCGACCTCATCAAGCAGACCAACCCGGATGTGCTCACGCTGGACGTCGAAATGCCGAAGATGGATGGCCTCGACTTCCTGGAAAAGCTCATGCGCCTGCGGCCGATGCCGGTGGTGATGATCTCGTCGCTGACCGAGCGCGGCTCCGAGGCCACGCTGCGCGCGCTGGAACTGGGCGCGGTGGATTTCGTCGCCAAGCCCAAGCTGGGCATGCGTGACGGTATGAACGAGTACGCCGACCAGATTGCCGACAAGATCCGCGTGGCCGCCCGCGCAAGGCTGCGCCCGCGCACGGCAGCCCCTGCCGCGCCGGTGGCGGGCCATGCAGCCGCGGCCGTTGGTCCAGCCGTCGGCGCACACGTTCGCGCAGACCACGCGGCGGCGGCGCCGGTGGCGGCTGCCCCGGCGCGTACCCATTTCTCGTCGACGGAAAAGCTCATCATCGTGGGTGCCTCCACCGGCGGCACTGAAGCCATCAAGGAGTTCCTCGTGGAGATGCCGCCCGATTGTCCGGGCATCCTGATCGTGCAGCACATGCCGGCGGGCTTCACCACGTCATTCGCCAAGAGGCTGGATGGCCTGTGCCGCATCCGCGTGAAGGAAGCCGTGCATGGCGAACGCGTCCTGCCCGGTCACGCCTACATTGCCCCTGGCGACATGCACCTGTCGCTCGGCCGCAGCGGCGCCAACTACATCACGGAGCTGGACCAGGGCCCGCCCGTCAATCGCCACCGTCCCGCGGTGGATGTGCTGTTCCGCTCGGCGGCGCGCAACGCCGGGGCCAACGCCCTGGGGGTGATCCTGACCGGCATGGGCAAGGACGGCGCCGCCGGCATGCTGGAAATGCGCAATGCCGGCGCCTACAACGTCGCCCAGGACGAGGCTTCGTGCGTGGTCTACGGCATGCCCAAGGAGGCGGTCGCCCACGGCGGCGTGCACGAAGTTCTGCCGCTGTCGCAGATCGGTCCGCACGTGCTGGCCAGGCTGTCCGCCCATGGTCGTGTGACGCGTGTTTAACGCGTAACGCGCAGGTACGGCGATTGCGGGACGCAGCAGTGGCGCGCCCCGACGTGTGCCGGCGCTCAAGAAATGGCTCCAGGCGCCGATAACACTGCCAAGGTAGTCCCGAAACCCCCCAATTCAGTCAGTTTGCGGAGATTGTGTCCATGGACAAGAGCCAGTTCCGATTCCTCGTCGTCGACGATTTCCCGACGATGCGCCGAATCGTGCGTAACCTGCTCAAGGAACTCGGTTTTTCCAACGTCGACGAGGCCGAAGACGGCGCCGCCGGCCTGGCCAAGGTCAAGGAAGGCCGGTTCGATTTTGTGATTTCGGACTGGAACATGCCCAACATGGATGGCCTGCAGATGCTGCAGAGCATCCGTGCGGATGCCAACCCCGTCATCAGCAAGCTGCCCGTGCTGATGGTGACGGCCGAAGCCAAGAAGGAAAACATCATTGCCGCGGCCCAGGCTGGCGCCAGCGGTTACGTGGTCAAGCCGTTCACTGCGGCCACGCTGGATGAGAAGCTGGGCAAGATTTTCGAGAAGCTCGAAAAAGCGGGGGCGTAATGAGCGAGATGCTTGACGGGGCGCAGGCGCCGGCCGCAGACGGAGTGGATCACGGCGACATGCCGGAAATGCTCCAGCGCATCGGCCACCTCACGCGCATGCTGCGCGAGAGCATGCGGGAGCTGGGCCTGGACAAGGGCGTGGAGAAAGCCGCATCCGCCATTCCCGATGCGCGTGATCGCCTGAACTACATCGCCAACATGACCGAGCAGGCAGCCACCCGCGTGCTCAATGCCATCGACGCAGCGCGCCCCGTGCAGGACGCGCTGGAAACCGACGCCGAGGCGCTGGTCAACCGCTGGCAGTCGTGGATGGACCGCCAACTGGGCGACGACGACATCCGCGAGCTGGTCGGGCAGACCAACGGTTTCCTGCGCAGCGTCCCGCAAAAGACGCGCGAC
Organism: Burkholderiaceae bacterium; assembly: GCA_028871175.1. Lineage (GTDB taxonomy): Bacteria > Pseudomonadota > Gammaproteobacteria > Burkholderiales > Burkholderiaceae > Ralstonia > Ralstonia condita. The sequence goes on from JAGWNU010000116.1 coordinate 4,605, forward strand.
ACCAACCAGCAGCTGATGGAAATCCTGATGGCGCAGGACTTTCAGGACCTGACCGGCCAGGTCATCAAGAAGGTGCTGGACGTGGTGCAGCTCATCGAGAGCCAGCTTGTCGGCATCCTGCTCGACAACGCGCCGGAACATTTGCGCACGGAAGCGAACTCCTCGCTGCTCAACGGTCCTCAAATCAATCCGAACCACCCCGACGTGGTGGCCAACCAGGAACAGGTCGACGACCTGCTGGAAAGCCTCGGCTTCTGAGCTTGCATGGCCGGCCCCTCGCGGGATGCGGGGGGCGGCGTCTCCGCTTGGCCCGCCACGCGCCCGCGGCTGCAGCGCAGCGATGCCCTTTATTGGTTCGGTAGCGTCGCGCGCGCCAGCATGGCGTCGATCTGCGCGTCCTTCTCCTCCCACAGCTGTGCCAGCCAGCGATGAAATTCGCCGCGGAATGCCGCATCGGCGGCGTAGTCGCCCGCGCACAGCCCCGCCGGAATCGGCAGTTCGCGTACGTGCACCATCACCCGGCCAGCACGGCCACTGGCAAGCGCCCAGAAGCTGGGCGTGCCGTCCGGGTAGGCAATGCTGACATCCAGCAGCGCCTGGAATTGCTCGCCCATGGCGTTGAGCGCAAGTGCCATGGCGCCTGCCTTGGGCTTGAGCAGATGACGGTACGGCGATGACTGCGCGCGATGCTTTGCGGGGGTGTAACGCGTACCCTCTGCAAAGTTCATGACGCTGGTCGGCACCTTGGCGAACTTCGCGCATGCGCGCTGTGTCGTTTCCCGATCCTGATTGCGCAGCTCGGGATGCCGGCGCAATGCCGTCTTCGAGTGCCGGCGCATGAAGGGGAAGTCCAGCGCCCACCACGCCAGTCCGATCACCGGCACGTAGATCAACTGTTGCTTGAGGAAGAACTTCAACAGCGGGATGCGCCCGTTCAGGGTCCACTGCAACACGAAGATGTCGACCCACGAGCGGTGATTGCAGTTGACGAGGTACCAGCCCGCATAGCGCAAATCATTGACGCCCTCCACGCTCCAGGGCTCGCGTTGCAGCAGGCCGATCCACACGCTGTTGCAACTGATCCAGCTTGTGGCGATGCGATTGAGCAGCGGGTCGATCCGCCGCCGTACCGCGGCTGCGGGCACCAGCAGCTTGGACAAGGCGAGCAGGAACAGCGGCACGCTCCAGAACACGGTGTTGAGTGCCAGCAAGAGCAGGCTGAGCAGCCCCAGGCCGGCATGTAGCGTGCGGGTCAGCGGTGTGTCTGGCGTAGGCGGCGGCGATGAGGGCCGCGTGGGTTCGGATATCGAGGGCACGATGGCGCGTCTGGACCGGGATGGATTGATATTAGGCATGGCCAACAGTGTCGTGCAGAGCTTGTCGCGATACCTTGGCCTGCATCAGAAAACATGATGCATCGAGGCATCGGCGTTGAACATCTGGCGTGGCTCGATGGCTCGCGACGCTGATGGTCACCGCATGCGCGGCGGCGTGGCAGCGTACGGCGATGACACGGCCTGAGTGGATCTTGCAGGCGATCAGAAAGGTGACAAGAGCCGTGATATCCGAACGGTATTTCCCTGCCCGCCGTAGGGATGTTGGCACCTTATTACGGCTCACAAAGCCTTGCCCTGATTGGCGTCAAGGCTTGAAGCGGCATTCATTCTTACCATGGTCATGGCCTCTTGGCGCCACTGTTCTCACTCCTTTTGATTTGAGGTATCGACGTGCTCATACGACCTATCACCATTGCTGCCCTTGTGGGGTTCACCTTGCTCACCGCATGCAGCAAAAACGAAGCGGCTTCGGCAGCCTCCACCGCCGCTGCGCCCTCCGCAACTGTGGCTGCAGCGCCCGCACCGGCGCAGGCCGCCGCCGGCGGCGTCGAGAAAGGGGAGAAGGTCTACAAGTCCACCTGTGCGATGTGCCACGGCACCGGTGCCGGCGGTGCGCCGATGTTCAAATCGAAGGACGATTGGGCCCCTCGCATCGCGCAGGGCAAGGACACCCTTTACGATCACGCGCTGCACGGTTTCACGGGCAGCAAGGGCACGATGCCCGCGAAAGGCGGCAATGCATCGCTCAGCGATGAGGACGTGAAGGCGGGGGTCGATTACATGACGTCGAAGGCGACGTAACGACATCGCCCTCGGGCAGGGTTGGCGGCGCTCCGGGTGAGCGCCGTTTGCTTATGCTTGCAACAGCGGGTCGACCAGCACGGCATCGATCACGGTGCGCACGTTGGCCCAGGGTTCCGCGCTCGGGTGGGTCAGGCGATCTTCGCGCAGCACGTCCGACGCATCGTGCAGATGGTTCGGGAAGGTGGCGAGGGTGCGATGCAGCGGCGCGGTGTCGATGCGTAATTGCGCATCTCCCCAGCGCCACGCGATTGCGTATTCCGACGCAGCGGGGTAACGCAGTTCGAGCACAACGCCGTTGTTGAGCGAGACCAGTAAGGCGTCCTGGCACAGCGTCGGAGGTTCTGCCAACACCGCACCGTAGTGCGCCTCCAGTGCCTCTTTGAGTTCGAGGTGCTGCATGATCAGCCTCCCATGCGCGCCAGCAGCGCCTTCAGTTCAGCGGTGACGTCTTGTTTGGCGGTGGCAAGCGCGAGTGAGCCGAGGTAATGCTCATAGGCCGGATGCTCCGGCAAGTCCGCTGCCGCGATACGCGCGAGCAGATCCCCCTCGTCGTTCACCCCATAGGGTTCGAGCAGCTTGCGCCGGCTTTCCCGCAGCTCGTAGGACAGGCGGCTGAGCTGCTCCATCTGAACGGCATCGTCGGGCGGTAGATTGGCAAAGTAATCGATCATTTCGGGTTCTCTGGGGCGGTTACATCTGGTGGTCTTTCAGTACGCCACCGTCGAGCTGTGCCATTTGGGGCGTTATTTCATTGAACTTGTAAACCTTGCCGCCTTGATGGGTGGCGAAGGCGTCCGCATCGGCCTGCGTGGCAAAGGATGCAAACGTGGCGCCCATCGATCCGCGCGCCTTCGATCCCACGACGTAGAACGCTGTGCGGGCATCGATCCAGTTGCCCTGCGGCGTATTCCAGTCTGTCTTGGCCATGTCTTGCACGTACATGGCGCGCATGTGCCGCTGTTGTTCAGGGCGCAGCACGATCGAGAACAGCTCGATGGTGTCGCAGAAGACGTCGGGGGCGCCCTTGTCATACAGAATCTGCGCCTTCGGGCCGGGGAAGTCAGCCACCGTCATGCCGTCGAGGCTGCAAGGCGTATCCCGCGTGAGTTCGATCGGACCGGGCGTAGACGCCGCGCCTTGGCAGCCGGCCAGGACGATTGCGGTGGCGAACAGGGCCGTGCGCGCACGGCGGCGCAGGGCGGATAGAGGAGGTTGCAGTGTGCGTTTCATTTGCGGAATTTCCATGCGGCCACAGCGAGCGGAGCGACAATCCAGGCGGCCATAAGGGAGCCGAGCACAAGCGGGTCGGCCATGCGCTCAGGAAATACGGTCGCCAGACCGTAGAGTGTTCGGACTTCGTCAAAGCTGAAGATGTTGAGGATGCGGAAGATGTCTGCCGGGTTGAGCAGCATCAGGTAGGGCAGGGCGTCAGATCCCAGCTTTCCGCCCGTGGCGATCAGCGCGCCGAGTAGCAGCAGATCGAATACCAGCACGAAGAAGAACCACAGCGCGATGGCGACACCGCTTGCGCGCGTGCGATCGGCGGCAACGACGGACACCAACAGGGCCAGGCTCAGGAAGGCCATGCCCAGCAGCACTGAACTGAGCATGAAGCCGGCGTAGTGATACATGGCCGCGAGCGGCAGCTTCACGGCCAACAGTGTCCCGACCAGCCCAAAGCCGACGATCGTGGAGCACGCAAGCGCGGCCGCTAAGCCGAGGTATTTGCCGAGCAGCAGCTCGACTCGGGTGATCGGCATGGAAAGCAGCAGGTCCAGCGAGCCGCGCTCGCGCTCGCCCACGATCGCATCAAAGCCGAGAATCAACGCAATCAGCGGTACGAGATAGATCACCAGGCTGACCAGGCTGGCGATCGTGACTTCCATGCCGCGCAGCCCGACTTCGCCTTGCTGTGCCGCACCGAAGTAGGCGATCACCAGCGCAAAGGCTGTCAATACGGTGGTCACCGCCAGCACCCACCGGTTGCGGATGCGGTCGTGGAATTCCTTGGCGACGACGATACCGATCTGCCGGGGTTCGAGTATCAGTTGCATGTCCGGCCTCAAGCAGGTTGGCCGAGGAGCACGTCCTCGAGCGAGGGTTCGCGCAGTTGCAGATCGGCAAGTGTCGCGCCGAGCGTGGATAGCGATTGCAGCAATGGCATCTTCGCCGGCCGCGGGCACAGCACGGTGGCGCGCGATCCATCGATGTGCAGTTCGCATCCTGGCGCGGCCGCCAGCGCGCGCCGCAGGGCGGGCTCGGCATGCTCAGGGCCGCCCGTCAGCCGCAGGTCGAACCACAGCGGCAGGGCCATCGATTCGCGCAATGATTGCACCGTGCCCTGCGCATGCACGCGTCCGTTTTTCATGATCGCCAGGCGGCCCACGCGCTCCTGGATTTCCGACAGGATGTGCGAGGTCAGCACGATGGTCACGCCCTGCGCCTGCAGTTCGCCCAGGGTGCGATAGAAGTCGCGAATCCCCTGCGGGTCCAGGCCGTTGGTGGGCTCGTCGAGAAACAGGAGTGTGGGCTGGCCGAGCAGGGCCTGGGCGAAACCGAGGCGCTGGCGCATGCCCTTGGAATAGCCCCGCACGCGGCGGTCTGCGGCATGGGACAACCCCACGCGTTCCAGCACGCGCGCGCAATCCGTTCGGGGGGCGCGTTTGAGCGCAGCGAAGAATTCCAGCGTTTCCTGGCCAGTCAGGTTGTCATAGAACACCACGTTTTCCGGCAGATAGCCAAGGTTGCGCCGCACCGAGCGGAAGGCCCCACTGCTCATGGGCTGGCCTCCAATGCGCACTTCACCCGCGGTGGGCGCCTCCAGGCCAAGGAGCATCTTGAACAGCGTGCTTTTGCCCGCGCCGTTGTGGCCGATCAGGCCGAATAGCTCGCCGGGATGCACCGTCAGGCTCACGTCCGCTACGGCTTCGATCTCACCGTAGCTCTTCACCAGTTGCCGCGCTTCAATCATGCTTGTTCACCCACGCGCGCCAATCATTACCCCGTGGACGCATGCGGGGGCTGGCGTCGACCACACTGGGTGAGCGCAGCAGCGGGAATTGGTCCGAGATCAGCCTCAACGTCTGTACTGCGGGGCTATTGAGCAGCAGCTTGGCGCTCGGAAAGCGCCACAACAGCCGGTCCATCAGATCGCTTGCGCGATAGGGCACGTCGCCGCGGCCGTCGCCGTTGCGGTCCCATCCGGCATAGTTGCTCCAGTAATTGCCGCTGCGCCCGCCCCAGGGCTCGTCGTGCGTGGCAACGTAGCGCACCTGCTCCTGGTTATCGATGAAATCGTTACCGTCCACCTTGTTGTGAATGGACCCGGCCCAGACGTGCATGCCGACCGTGTTGCCGATGACGAGGTTGTTGCGCAGCACGTTGTATTCAGCGTCGTAGATGAAGAAACCGCGCAGGTTTCCGGACACGACGTTGTCTTCGATGACCGAATCCTGGATGGTGCGCAGCATGATGCCGTGGTCGGTGTTGCCCCAGGCGCGGTTGCCGCGCACGATCTGGCGGCGCGTCATCATGAGCGCCAGGCCGCCGCGGTTGTGGTAGGACTCGTTGCCCTCCCACACGTTGTCGTTGGAGTTCATGTAGTGCGTGCCATAGCGCACGTTGTGGATGCGGTTGGCACGAAACAGCGCGTGGTGCGAGACATCGACATAGATGCCGTCACGCGAAAAACTGATCTCGTTGCCGTCGAGCTGCGCCCCCGTCGTGTTGTAGAGCTGGATGCCGTTGCCACGCTGCGCGGAGGGGTAATCGCGCTTGCCGGTAATCACGTTGCCCACGATGCGCACATCCTTCACGCCTTCAATCCACAGGCCGAACAGGTTGTAGGTGAGCTCGCAGTGTCTGACCGTGGCGCGATCGGCGCCGGGTTGGATGTAGATGCCGGCGTTCTGCGCGCCGAGGTCGTCGCCGCTGTCGCTGACAATCAGGCCATCGATCGTGACGTCCGGCGACACGACGCGGATTACATCGCCGGCAAGGCCGCCGCTGATGGTGGGGCGGTCGATGCCCACCAGGGTCAGCGGTTTATCGATCCGGACCGGGCCTTGATACCGACCGCGCTCGATGATGAGGGTGTCCCCCGCATGCGCGAGCGTGACCGCCTGCGCAATCGAACTGCCGGCATGCACGCGAATCTCTGCACCGCAGGCCGCAGTGCAGACCAGCAGTGCCGAGATCGCGCAGAGGAGCCGGTTCAGTAGAGCCATTTCAGTTGGGGCAGGGATTGCAGCGCCGGCAGCACGCCCACGCCCTTCATGGCAAGGAAGAGGCCTGCGCCAATCAGCAGGTTCTTCATGCCGACATAGGCAGCCATGTCGGCCCAGGAGGCTGTACGCAGCTTGTAACCCCACCAGGCGCCTTCCTTCACATAGGGCTTGCACGCCATGCGCATGACCCATTCGTAGGCGGACCACGCCAACCACCAGCCCAGCACGATGCCGGCGCCAAGCCTGCCGCCCGCACCGAGCAGCCACGCCCAGGTGACGAGCACGGCCAGGCCAATGCCGGCGGCACGGAA
>JAGWNU010000347.1 GCA_028871175.1 Burkholderiaceae bacterium
CATCAAGGCGCAGCTCCCCACCGCGCTCTTGCTGCTGACAGCCAATATCGTGCTGCTGTACTTCCTGATGCTGCAGTAATCGTGTTGAAGGTATAGCGTGCAGTGCGCGTCACGTCGGCGACCGAATCAAGCCGGCGGACGCCACCGCACGTGGCCGCTCGTGGCGACACGGCAGGGGCGGCCGTCGACCAGCATCGCGCTCTTCTCCGGGGGGATTCATGAGCAGCCAGATGACGCGCGGCCGTTCCATGTCGGGACGCCGCTTTTTTTGTGTTCTCGCAGCCAGTGCGCTGTCGCTCGTGTCGGCCGCGCAGGCTCGCGCCGAGACGTTCCGCGTCGCCACGCCGTATCCGGCCGCCAACTTCCATACGCAGAACCTGCAAGCCTTCGCCAGTGCGGTGGGCGTCGCCACTCATGGCGGGCTGACGTTCGAGGTCTATCCGAACGGCTCGTTGCTCAAGGCCGCCAGCATTTTCGATGGCGTGAGGGATGGCAAGGCCGACGCGGGCGAGGTGATGCTGTCCACGCTGGCCCAGCGCGATCCGCTGTTCGGGGTGGATTCGATTCCCTTTGTGGTGTCGGGCTACAACGATGCGCGCCTGCTTTGGGATGCCTCGCGCAGCCGCGTGGAGGCACTGATGAAGGCCAATGGCTTGCGTCTGCTTTATGCCGTGCCCTGGCCGCCGCAGAACCTGTATTCCGAGACGCCGATTGCCCGGCTCTCCGATCTGAAAGGACATCGTTTGCGCACCTACAACGCCGCACAGAAGCGCATCGCGGAACTCTATGGCGCGCAGGCCGTGCAGGTGGAGGCAGCCGATCTGGGCGCCGCCATCGGCGCGGGCCGCATCGATACGATGCTGACTTCACCCTCCACCGGTCTGGAGACCAGGGCGGGGCAGCGTCTGGCCTACTACTACAAGGTCAACGCGTGGATCCCGAAGAATGCGGTGTTCGTCAACGCGGCTCGCTTTGCCAGGCTTGCGCCTGCGATGCAGCAAACGGTGCTCAAGCTCGCCCAGGATTTCGAAGCGCGTGGCTGGGAATCCAGCCGCCAGACCTACGAGCACGATGAAGCCGAGCTTGCCAGGACCGGCGTGCGTGTACTCAACCCCGACGTGAGTCTGCAAGGCGACATGCGGCGCCTGGGGGAGCGCCTGACGCGCGAATGGCTGCACACGGCAGGCACGGAGGAAGTCGACATCCTGTTGAGCTTCGAGAACAAGCGCAGCAAGGTCAAGTGAGGCCATCGCTGCAAGCTTGGGCATGATGTTCAACGGGCGTTTATCATCATTTGTGTCTTACCGAGCAGCAGGAGAACGCCATGCCAACCGTCCTCGTCACAGGTTTCGATCCTTTCGAGAACGAACCCATCAACCCGTCGTGGGAAGCTGTGCGCACGCTGGATGGGCAGGGAATCGCCGGTGCCGACATCATCGCGCGGCAACTGCCGACCGTATTCGGCGAATCCGTCAAGGTGCTCGGCAAACTGCTGCAGACACTGCGTCCAGACGTGGTGATCGCGGTGGGGCAGGCAGGGGGCCGCGCCGAGATGTCGATCGAGCGCATTGCCATCAACGTGGACGACGCGCGCATTGCCGACAACGCAGGCAAGCAGCCCATCGACGTTGCCATCGAGCACGATGGGCCGGCGGCGTATTTTTCAACCCTGCCGATCAAGGCCATCGTGCGGGAACTGCGGGCGGGCGGCATTCCAGCGTCCGTGTCGCAGACCGCTGGCACGTTCGTCTGCAACCACGTGTTCTATGGCCTGATGCATGCGATTGCCCGCCACAACTTGCCGACGCGTGGCGGCTTCATCCACATTCCGTACCTGCCGTCGCAGGCAGTCAGGCATCCGGGCCAGCCGAGCCTGGCGCAGGACACCGTTGTGACCGGTCTGCGGATCGCCATCGAGACGACGCTGCGTCGTCCGGAAGACATTCGCGAAACAGGCGGGCAGTTGCACTAGGCAACCGGCGGCAGTCTCGGGGCGCATGCAGGATCAGTCGGTCAGGCGCGTGTGGCGTTGCAGTTCGAAGCGCACTGGCGAGGTGTGCGCCACATAGCCCGAATGGATCGGCGTGGTCTCGGCCATTGCGCGATCGGTTTCGACGGGCAGCGATGCATCGTCGATCTGGTAGG
>JAGWNU010000117.1 GCA_028871175.1 Burkholderiaceae bacterium
GGATCACACGCGAAACCGCCGCGCTGCACGACGCGGTGGCGCATGCGGTGCAGCGGCAGCTGGATGGCGTGTCGACGCGTCTGGAGACCACAGCCCAGACGGTGGCCGGCATCTGCAACAACGCCCTGTCGGAACATCAACGCGCGAGCGAGGCGCTGGTCGGACACGTCAGCACCGCCCTCGACCGGTTTTCAGAAGCGTTCGAGCAACGTTCCACACGCCTGGTCGATGGCGTTGCCGAGCGCCTCGAAGCGACCATGGGCAGCCTGTCCGGTGCATGGGGCGACGCGCTCGTGCAGCAAGGGCATGCCCAGGCGCTTGCAGCCGGCCAGCAGCAGCGCGCCTTTGAAGCGATTGTCGCGACCTTCGGGCAACACGCCGCCGCACTGCTGGACGCCTTGAAGCAATCCCAACTCGAACTCCAGTCTGCATTGGAAGCGCGTGACCAGCAGCGCCTGGCGGCGTGGACGGACACGCTCGGCGTGATGGGTGCCGACCTGAGCCAGCGCTGGGAAGCCGCGGGCGCCGACATGGCGAGCCGGCAGCGCGAGATCTGCGACGCGCTGGCGCACACCGCACGCGACATCTCCGCGCAGACACAGGCGCATGCCAGCGAGACGATCGCGGAGATTTCGCGGCTCGTGCAGGCCGCGTCGGAAGCGCCCAGGGCGGCGGCCGAGGTGGTCGCCGAATTGCGCCAGAAGCTGTCCGACAGCATGGTGCGCGACACGGCAATGCTGGAAGAGCGCACGCGCTTGCTGGGCACGCTCGAAACGCTGCTCGATGCCGTGAACCACGCCTCTACCGAGCAGCGCTCGGCTGTGGACGCGCTGGTGGCGACCTCCGCCGGTCTGCTCGAGCGCGTGAGCACCCGGTTCACGGACCACGTCGAGGCCGAAACCGGCAAGCTGGGCGCGGTGGCCGCACAGGTGACAGGCAGCGCCGCCGAAGTGGCAAGCCTGGGCGAAGCCTTCGGCGTGGCCGTTCAGGTGTTCGGCGAGTCGAACGACAAACTGATGGCCCATCTGCAGCGGATCGAATCGGCGCTGGACAAGTCGCTCACACGCAGCGACGAGCAACTCGCCTATTACGTTGCGCAGGCGAGGGAGGTCATCGACCTGAGCATGCTGTCGCAAAAGCAGATCCTCGAAGACTTGCAGCGGCTGGGCGGGCAACGCACCGTGGCCGGAGCCGAGGCGGCATGAACGACGACATTGACGCGGGCCTGGAGGGCGCGGCGCCGGTGTGGGCCGCCTTTGGCGACCTGATGTCGGTACTGCTCGGCGCCTTTGTGCTGATTCTCGTGGGCGTTATCGGCGTGCAGTTGGAGCTGTCATCCAAACTGGAGCACGAGGTGAAGCAGCGGGAGGCGGAAGTGCAGCGCCGCAAGACGCTGGAGCAGGCGCTTGCCGGTCCGCTGGCGGCTGGGCGGGTAACGCTCGTCAACGGGCGGATCGGCATCAATGGCAGCGTGCTGTTCGCGCTCAATTCAGACCAGTTGCAGCCGCAGGGGCTGACGTTGCTGAAGAGCCTTGCGGGGCCGCTGGCGGCATATCTGCAATCGCGCGACGAGATCCTGATGGTGAGCGGGTTTGCCGACGACCAGCAGGTGCGTGCGGGCAACCGCCAGTTTGCCGACAACTGGGAGCTGTCGGCAAAGCGCGCGTTGACGGTCACGCGCGCGTTCATCGATGAAGGCATTCCCGCTTCAAGCGTCTTTGCCGCGGCATTCGGCTCCGAGCAGCCGGTCAGTTCCAATGCGGATGACGCGGGCCGCGCCCGGAATCGGCGGGTCGAGATCGCGCCGGTTGCCCGGTCGGCGGCTTCCAATGGCGGGCAACGTGACGCTCACTGAGTCGGCCATTGCAGCGGCGCTGGACGATCTGCGCGCAACCGGCGCCGACCGGGTGGACCCCGTTCGCTTCCGCTTGATCGAGGCATTGCACCGGCGGGCTGCTGCCCAGGCTGGGGACGCGCGGGACATGCTGTTCCAGCGGCTGAACCGGCTGCTGGAGCGCTACGCCGATCGCGTGCAGGCAACGGTGCCTGCCGCTCACACGGCGGATACGGCCGACAACGCAGCCTGCCCGTGCCAACCCGTGCAGGGCCCCCTGGCCGAGTTGGTGCGCGACATCGCCAGCCGTGCACGTCCTGCGGGCCAGGGCGCCATGACCGGCACGTACCCGGAACTGGGCATGCTGGATGACTTTCGGGCGATCTGGGCGCGGGTCAGCGCTGAAACGCAGTTGCGTCGGTCGCTGGACAAGGTGCCATCGAACGCAGGGCCGCTCAACTCAAGCAGTCTCGTGCATCGTTCGCTGGTACTCATGCGCGAGCTGTCGCCAGCGTATCTGCGGCAGTTCCTTTCCTACGTGGATGCGCTTTCGTGGCTTGAGCAGATGAGCGAGCTCAGCACGGTCGCGGCCCGGGACAGCACGCGGACCGGCGGGGCCCGTAAAAGCCAGCGCGGCAAGGCGCGCTAGCGGGATCAAAGCGGATGCACTTCCGCAGCCGCGTCATTCCTCCGAGGCGTGTGTGCCGTGTGGCGCGCCATGCGGTGCGGCATCCAGTGCGGCGCGCACTTCATCGTCCTCCACCTGGGGGAATGCATCGTAATACGCACCCACCGCGCGAAAACCGGGTGGCGCGTACAGGCAGACCAGTTCATCGGCCAGCGGGCGAATCGCCTCCAGGCTGTCGGGTGCGCCCACCGGAACGGCACAGACCAGCCGTTTCGGGTGCCGCTCGCGTATGGCGTGCAGCGCGGCCTTCATGGAGGCGCCTGTCGCCAGGCCATCGTCCACGACGATCACCACCCGGTCTTTCACTTCGATGGGCTCGCGGTGCGGGGTGTAGAGCGCGCGTCGCCGGCGGATGACGTCCATTTCTTCAGCGCGCTCGCGTTCGAAATAGGTCGTGTCGGCGCCCACGCGCGCTGCATGCGGGGCGACGTAGGTCCAGCCTCCTTCTTCGACTGCCCCGACGGCCAGTTCGGGGTTGAACGGCGCCCCGATCTTGCGGACGAGCACAACGTCAAGCTCGCCCTCCAGCGCTGCCGCAATGAGCTGCCCCATGGGGACAGCCCCACGCGGAATGGCCAGGACCAGCGGATGGCTGTCCTTGTATTTGTCCAGGGCGAGCGCGAGCAGGCGCGCTGCATCCGATCGATCCTTGAATCGCACGACTCACCTCGCTGGTTGATGGCGGCGCTCGGTGGCGCCCAGGTGGCGCACGAACCAGGCCCGTGCCAGCTCCGCCGCGTGTTCGAGCGTGCCAGGCTCCTCGAACAGATGCGTTGCGTACGGCACGGTCTCCAGGGCCTTCTCGCAGCGCATCTCCGACATGGCCTGGCGGTTGAGGTCCAGGACATCGATATCCGCCGCGCCGACGATCAGCAGGGTGGGGCACGCAAGCTGCGCCAGGGCATCGGCCCCGGCCAGGTCCGGGCGCCCGCCGCGGCTGACGATGGCATCGATCCGATAGGGGCCGTCCGGCGCGGCGGCGGCTTGGATGGCGGCAGCGGCACCTGTGCTGGCCCCGAAATACCCCAGCCGCAGCTGGCGTTCGCGCGCGATGTGGCCGACCGCGTGCGTGGCCGTGCGCAGGCGCTGCGCGAGCAGTTCGATATCAAAGCGGTTTGCGGCATGCGCCGCTTCGTCCGGGGTCAGCAGGTCGAACAGCAGCGTACCCAAGCCCCCGGCGTTGAGCCGATCTGCGACGAACCGGTTGCGCGGGCTCAATCGCGAGCTGCCGCTGCCATGCGCAAAGATCACCAGACCGATCGCGTTGCCGGGGCACGTCAGGTTGCCCTCCAGCATCGCGTCATCGGCCACGATGTCCATGCTGAGATTCAGCGCTTCAGGGTTCATGCTGCGCGTCCGGTTGTTGGAAACCCACCATGTCAGACGCTCAGCGGCGGCTGTACGCTGCCTGTCGTCTCGCGCTCGCGCTCGTTGCGCACCAGGCGCGCGATGAGGCTCCATTCGGTGGCCATTGCGCTCAGCACATCATCCAGAGACAGCACGCCAACGAGTTCGCCATCGGATGTCACGCCAACGCGTCGCACACCCGCCGCCAGCATCTCTTGCAGCGCATCGCTCAGGCTGGCATCGACCGACACGCTGAACAGGCCGCGGCTCATCACATCGGCAACGCAGGTCTGGGCCGGGTGGACACCCACCGCAACCGCGTCGAGCACCATGTCGCGATCGGTCACGACACCCACCGCACGCGGGCCGGCAGGCGTGTTTTCCGTCACCACCAGGGCGCCGACATGCTTCGCGCGCATCTGCTGGGCCGCTTCCTGAAGCGTGCAGGAATGCGGAATGTGAACCGCGTTATGGGAATACACGTCTTGAACTCGCATGATGGGCTCCTGCTGGCAGTCTGGTGGTGTTCAGGCGGCGTGCCCGCCGTGGGGTTGCATTGCCGGTTGCGGCGCGGTCTTTCGCTTGGCCTCGGAGTTGGCGGGCGCCACCAGATTGAAGCTGTCGAAAAAGGCCCGCAACGAATCGGCGGAGGCCGCGAACAACTGCGACGAAGAGGCTTGGCCCTGCGGACGTTGCATCTGCTCGTTCCATTCGGTCATCTGGCGCAGGTAGGCGGCCTGCAGACCGTTCATGAAATCGACCCAGGTCTTCAGCGCTGTCGCGCCATGTGTCGATTGCATCTTCACGAACGCGCTCTGCGCAGCCGCCAACGACGCCCAGTCATGGGTGCTGCTCAGTTCGTGCTCGATTCCCCTCACATCCTCCAACGCGGCCTCGGCGACCTTGAGGCGGAAGCGCGCGAACTCGATTTGCGCATCGAGCAGAAACTCAGCAGCCCGACCCGCATCGCGCATGGCGGCGCAGGCAAGGGTGCAGGCCACATCTGACGGTTGTTGCATCGCTGTCTCCGGTCAGGTCCGGCGGCGGCATCGGGCGCCGCCGAATGATTGATCTCCCTGCAGGGTAGGTATTCCACCGCGCTTCGGATTGATATGGCGCAAAGGGTGCGAACCGCTGGCGTGCGCTTGCCGCCAGGCCAGCCTTTCAAGGCGCTTGCTTGCCTACGCCGACAGGGGCAGAGCCAATGCCGCCACGCGGCTCGGGGCCATTCCTGCATGACGCAGATCAACCTGGAAGGAGGACCGTTGCCTAGCATGGAGTCGAGGGTAGGCAGGGGGTGTCCGGGCGTGGATCGCGTGCGGAAACCAGCCGCACTGGCCATGACACATCCGACACGCGGGAGAACCATATGCGCTCGAGATCATCATCGCCGCGCGGGCGGGCGCGCTCGCCGGCACGCAAGCCCGTGCGTTCGTGCGCGCGTGCGTGCCGTGGCGCACCTGAACCGGTCTGCCGGCTCGGCGCGCGCTGCACTGGCATGCCTCTGGGCCGCCCGGGGCGCCGTGCGCGGTCTGTGCGCCGCGCGCCGGGTGCGGGCGGTAAATCGGTGACGTGGCGTGTGGCCACACGAGCCTGCGCCGGCACGCGGCTGCCGGCCTTCATGCGCGCCGGTTGACCTGCCGACCGACTTGCACCCCGGGGCCGACATCCATGCAGGCAGACACGCCGACCGAACCCGAGGCGCTGTCGCCCGTGTGCGCGGCCGTGCTGGCCGACCGCTATCTCGGTCCGAAGGAAACCACGCGCGATCAGGTGTTCAGGCGGGTCGCGCAGGCGCTGGCTGCGGCAGAAGTCCCCGAGCGTCGCGCACACGTTGCGAGCCTGTTCTACGGCAACATGCTCCTTGGGGCCATCGGGGCCGGGCGCATCATGGCGAATGCGGGCCTTGCCAGGCACGCCACGATGGTGAACTGCTTCGTGCATCCCATCGTCGCGCCGGATGCGCCAGTGGCGAGTCTCGCTGATATCGAACGTGCATTGCACCAGGCGCAGGCCACGCTTCGCATGGGCGGTGGCGTTGGCTACGACTTCTCCTCGGTGGCACCTGTCGATGCCCGATGTGCGAGGCCAAATGGGGCCACGGGCGGCGTCTGCGCCGTCATCGACCGCTTCGATCAGGCGTGCCGGTCGCTGCCGCTGGGTGACACGCGAGGTGGCGCCCAGATGGCGGTACTGCGTTGCGACCACCCGGACCTCGGCGCGTTCGTCGCCGCAAAGCGTGGACGCAAGCGCTGGACAACGTTCAACGTGTCGGTGGCAGTGACAGACGCCTTCATGCAGGCCGTCGCCGACGATGCCCCATGGCCTCTGCTGCATCGTGCCGAACCGAACGCGCCGCTGCGCGCGGCAGGTGCCTACCGGCTCGACAACGGTAGCTGGTGCTACGCAACGCCGCCTGCACGGCACCTGTGGGGCCTGATCGTGGAGGGTGCGCATGACAGTGCCGAGCCCGGCCTGCTGTTCATCGACACCATCAACGCCGCCAACGATCTGGCCGACATCGAAACCATTGCCGCCACCAACCCGTGCGGCGAGCAGCCCCTGCCGCCGTGGGGCAGTTGCGTGCTCGGCCCGATCGATCTGTCGAGGTGGGTGCAGTGGCCATTCGGCGTGGGCGGGCAACCGATGTTCGACTTCGTCGGCCTGGGCCGCGCGGTGCAGATTCAGGTCAGGATGCTCGACAACGCAATCGACATCACGCGCTGGCCGCAGGACGAGCACATGCGCGAAGCGCGCGCCAAGCGCAGGATCGGCGTGGGCGTGACCGGCCTGGCCGATGCGCTTACGATGCTGTGCCTGCCCTATGACGCACCCGAGGCGCGCAACATGGCCGCCCAGATCGCACGATGCCTGCGCGACAACGCCTATGCCGCCTCCACCGCATTGGCGAGGGAACGCGGGCCTTACCCGCTGTTTCGCGCCGAGCGCAGCCTTGCACCCGGGCATTTTGCGGCCGCGCTGCCCAGGGCGGTGCGTGAATCGATTGCCCGCCACGGCTTGCGCAACAGCCATCTGTTGTCCTTGGCGCCGACGGGCAGCGTCAGCCTGGCCTTTGGCGACAACTGCTCCAGCGGCGTCGAACCGGCGTTCGATTGGGCATACCAGCGGAGGGTGCGTATTCAGCACGGTCCCCCGCAGCTTTACCGGATCGAGAACCGCGCCAGCCGGCACTTCCGGGCCCTGCACGGCAACCATGCGGCGTTGCCGGGCTATTTCGTGAAAGCCAGCCAGGTCAGCGGGTTGGACCACCTGCGCATGGTGGCGACGCTGCAGCCGTTCATTGACGCTTCGATCTCGAAGACGGTGCTGATTTCCGGCGGTGTCTCGCGCGCGGAGGTTGACGCGCTGCTCTTTCATGCGTGGCGGCTGCGGCTCAAGGGCATCACGGTTTTCCGGCCCGACGCCGCTGCGGATGACGTGCTGGCCGTGCTGCCCACGGCGGACGGACGCCCCGCCTGTGGTTGCTGAGCGGTCGGGCCGCTGCTCAGTCCAGATCCATCGAGGGGTACCCGGACAGGGCCCCCGCCCGCGAGCGGCAGGCCAGCAGGGGGTCGCCCGCCCCGATCCATGCCGCGCGCACGGTCACGCAAGTGTCGCGGAACCGCGCCGTGGGGATGCCGATCCGGTTGGCCGCAGTGGCCCAGTGCGCAAAGACCTTTGCATGCACCTGCAGATAGGTTCGGCGAACATCCGGCTGCCTCGGGAACATGCCGTCCGTCGCCGGAAACTCGGGACAGCGGAGGTAGAAGTTGAACCAGAAAAGCACCGCATACGCTTGCAGGATGTCCTCCTTCGATTGCGGGCAGCCCGGTTCGAAGTCAATCCGCGGACAAGGGCAGGCCGTTGCGCAGAAGCGTGCCGTGTACATGGTTGCTCCTGCCCCGGTTATCCCGCGAGAGACCGGCGCGCAGTGGCGGCGGCGTCAAGCGGCAGACCGGATGGCGGCTCTACGGTAATCAGCAGGTCGAGCCCGCTCACGCCGGGCAGGCGAAGCAGGGCGGTTTTCAGATAGGCCAGCGGGCGCGCGTCTGCAATGTGCCCGGCCAGTCGAATACGCCCGTGCCCGGTCCGGACGCCAAGGTATTTCGCCACCGACGGGGTGAACCAGTCCGCGGCCGTTCTGGCCAGCACGGCCAGCGCATGGTCGCTGAGCGCGGAAGAGACTGCGTCCGGGAGGAAGGCCTCGGCCAGCGTGTCTTCGACCAGGGGAGGAGCGGGCAATGCATTGGCGCGATGCGCGTGGGGGGAGGCAAGGGCGATCATGGCAGGCCCGTGTTGAAGTGGCTCTTGTTTCAATCTAGAGGACGCGGCGCGTGTACGGTTGATCGCGCACAAGGCTTGATCCGGTAGCCGAGACAGGCGGGTCTGGCGCCCCTGCCTACAGGGTCCGTTTCAGCAGCGGTAACAGGGCCTTGAGCGAACGCGTGTTGAGCACGTCCTTGCGCTCCAGCCACCCACGCCGCGCCTGCATGACGCCGAAGGGCATATTGCCGAGGTCAGCCGGGCTGTGGGCGTCCGTGGCGATGCTCACCAGCACGCCTTCGGCTTTTGCCAGCCGGCACCCCGTGTCGGAGAGATCCAGCCGCGCGGGTTGGGCATTGGCTTCGACAAAGCAGCCGCGCTGCGCAATCGCTTTCATCACGCGCGGCAGATCGACCTCGCAGGGGTTGCGCTCGCCCAGCAGGCGGCCGAACGGATGCGCCAGGATGGTGAAGTGCGGGTGGTCAATCGCGCGAAGCAAGCGGCTGGTCTGCTTCGCCTGCGGCAGGCCAAAATGGCTGTGAACCGCGCCGATGACGAGGTCCAGGCGTGCGAGGACCGCGTCTGGCAGGTCGAGCGATCCATCCTCCAGAATGTCGACCTCGATACCCTTGAGTATCACGGGCCATCCCTTGTGCTCGGCGTTGAAGCGATCGATCGCGTCGGCCTGTGCGGCCAGGCGCGCCGCATTCAGGCCGTGCGTCACGGCGATGCGCGGTGAGTGGTCGGTGATGGCAAGGTAGTGGAGTCCCTGCAGCCTGGCCTGCGCAGCCATGGCTTCCAATGTGGCCGTTCCATCGCTGGCGGACGTGTGCACGTGCAGGTCGCCAAGGATGTCGTGGTCTTCCACGAGTGACGGGAGTGTGCCTGCCCGCGCGGCTTCGATCTCGCCAAGGTCTTCGCGCAGTTCGGGGCAGATCCAGGGCAAGCCGATCGCGCGATAGACCGATGCTTCGGTGGCGCCCGCCACGCGGTCCTTGCCCCGATACACGCCGTATTCGTTGATCTTGAGGCCCTGCGTCTGCGCCAGCTTGCGCAACGCGATGTTGTGCGCCTTGGAGCCGGTGAGATACACGAGCGCCGCGCCGAACGCGTCCGGCCGGACGACGCGCAGGTCGACCTGCATGCCGTTCTTCAGTACGACGCTCGCCCGGGTCGGCCCTGCCGAGATCCGGTTGGCCACCTCGTTGTAATGCACGAAGTGTTCGACGACATATGCCCGGTCGTGGGCGGTGGCGAGCACGTCGAGGTCGCCCACGGTGTCGCGGCCCCTGCGGTAGCTGCCGGCCATTTCAAGCTGCTCGACCTTACCGCTTGCCTGCAGGTAGCGCGTGAGGGCGTCGGCGCACGGCTTGGCAATGTCCAGCCCGTAGCGGCGATGGCGCTCCAGGCGTGCCGTGACCGCTTCGAGCAGGCGCGCTTCACTTTGCGGACCAAAACCGTGCAGCTCGCGGATGCGGTGTGCGGCCGCCGCGTGGGCCAGGTCGTCCAGGGTGACGATCCCGAGTTCGTGCTCCAGCATGCGGGCGCGCCTGGGTCCGAGTCCGGGCAACTGAAGCAGTTGGACGATGGACGCCGGGACTTCGGCGCGCACGCGCGTGAGCATGGCGCAGGTTCCCGTCTCGACGATCTCGCGCATCTTTGCGGCGAGGTCGATGCCGATGCCGGGCAGCCCGGTCAGGTCTGCGCCGCGCGCGAGCATGGCGTCGACGCCCTCGGTCATGCCTTCAACGAGGCGCGCCGCGTTTCGGTAGGCGCGCACCCGAAACGGATTCGCTGCTTCCACCTCGAGCAGATCGGCAATTTCATTGAAGACCGCAGCGATGTGCTGGTTGCCTTGATCTCGGGAGGAAACCGGTTGCGGCATGAGACGTCCCCATGTTTGCGCGAAGTCACCTGGCGCCGCAGCGCAGGGACCCAGCCCACGTGCGGTAGCGGATGTCTCATCGTTTCACGCGCAGCGCGATGGACCTTGCGGCACGTCAAGCCAGGCGACGTTTCGGGGGCGCGGCGGCACAGCGTGCCGTTCGGCTTGCGCAGGATCAACCCGACCACAACCGCCGGTCGTATCGTAAGCATGAGGAATTGCACAGCGACCACTCTGCCTGGAGGGTTTGCCGCCATGCGGAGCCTGATCCCGTTGTTATGCGTTGCATGGCTGATGGCCGGGAGCCCTCGCGCAAGCGCCGACTCTGCGCAGGTGCACCGTCATGTGGTGGTCCTGGTCTACCACCGCTTCGGGGCAACCGTGGACAGCGCCATGACCGTTCGCATGCAGACGTTCGAAGCGCAATTGCGCACCATTCAAGCGACCGGTTATCGCATCGTCGCGCTGGCCGATGTGGTCGACTGGCAGGCCGGTAACGACGTTGCGCTGCCCGAGCGCGCGGTCGCCATCACCGTGGACGACGGGCACCGGTCGGTCTACGAAACGCTGTGGCCGGCGGTGCGCGGCAGGCCGATCCCGGTGACGCTGTTCATCTACCCGTCAGCCATCTCGAACGCCTCCTATGCGATGACCTGGGCGCAACTGCGCGAGCTGGTGGCAGGCGGTCAGTTCGATGTGCAGTCCCACACGTACTGGCACCCGGACTTTCGTGTCGAGCAGCAGCATCGGGGTGCGGAAGACTTCTCCCGGTTCGTGCACGACCAGCTGCGGCGCTCGCGCACCCGACTCGAGACGGAGACGGCGCGGCCGGTGCACCTGCTGGCGTGGCCGTTTGGCATCCACGGCCCGGTGCTGGAGCGGATTGCGCAGGAGGAGGGGTATATCGCGGGCTTCACGCTGGAAGCGCAACCGGTGCGGCGCACCCAGCGGGCGATGGCGCTGCCGCGCTATCTGATGACCGACCGCTGCGGCGTGCAGTGCATGGCCGACATGCTCAGGGCGGGCGAGGAACGACATGAGTAGCCGCGGGTGCACATGGCTGGGCGCAGTGCTGTTCTGCATCATGGGACTGGCCCAGGCGTTGGAGGTCCATGTGGTGGACGCGTCGGACGGCCGGCCCGTCGCAGGGGCCACCACGGTGGCGTGGGGCGGCAGTCAAGTCACCAGTGCGGCCGGTATCGCGTCCATTGCATCGCCCCGCGTCGGTGATC
>JAGWNU010000348.1 GCA_028871175.1 Burkholderiaceae bacterium
ATCGGTCTGCCCCCCCCAAAAGCCGATGCTCGCCACCAGTTACAACTCCCTTCTCGTTCTGCTTTCCCTCTTTGTCGCCATTCTGGCGTCCTACACCGCGCTGGACATGGCCGGACGCATTGCCGCAGCGCAGGGGCGCGCGGCGTCCTGGTGGCTGGTCGGCGGCGCTTCGGCAATGGGCCTGGGCATCTGGTCGATGCACTTCGTCGGTATGCTGGCCTTCAGGTTGCCGATCCCGCTCGGATATGACGTCTGGATCACGCTGGCCTCGCTTGCCATCGCGATCGCCGCGTCGGCATTTGCGCTGTGGCTGGTCAGCCAACACGAACTGCCGTGGCAGCGTCTGCTCGGCGGCGCCTTGCTGATGGGCACGGGCGTGGCTGGCATGCACTACACCGGCATGGCGGCGCTGCGCATGACGCCGGGCATCCTGTACGACCCATCGATGTTCGGGTTGTCCGTGCTGGTTGCCGTGTTTGCTTCGGGCGCGGCATTGTGGATCGCCTTCCGACTGCGGCGCCAGTCGCACCGGGCGCGGGCGCTGCGGGTGGGCTCGGCTGTGGTCATGGGCGTGGCCATCGTCGGCATGCATTACACGGGCATGGCGGCCGCGGCATTCCCGCTCGGCAGCGTGTGCAGCGCCGCGGGCTCGGGGGTGAGTGCCGAATGGCTGGCGCTGGTCATCATCGTTGTGACGCTGGCCGTGCTGGCCATTGCGCTGGTCATTTCAGTGCTGGACATGCGCATGGAGGTGCGCACCGCAGCCTTGGCCAGCTCGTTGGCCGAGGCCAACCAGGAGCTCGCCTACCTGGCGCTGCACGACAACCTGACCAAGCTGTCCAACCGGCTGCTGTTGGAAGACCGCCTCGGTCAGGCGATGCGCACGGCCGACCGCGAAAAAGGCCGCTTTGTCCTGATGTTCATGGACCTCGATGGCTTCAAGGCCGTCAACGACGTGTACGGTCACCATGTGGGTGATCTGCTGTTGATCGATGTCGCGCAGCGCATTGTCGGCCGTGTGCGTCAGCAGGACACCGTGGCACGGGTGGGCGGCGACGAGTTCGTCGTGCTTGCACAGGTTGACGATCCACAGGACGCCGGTACCCTGGCCGATGCGCTGCTGCAGGTGGTGCGCGAGCCGTTCATGGCAGGGGGGCATGAGCTGCGGGTCTCCACCAGCATTGGCATCGTGATCTACCCGGGCGATGGCGTCAGCCAGCACGACCTGCTCACCAACGCCGATGCGGCGATGTACCACGCCAAGGGCCTGGGCCGAAATGCCTACAGCTTCTTCGAGCCGTCGATGAATGCCAATGTGCACGCGCAACTGCAGCTTGCCCAGGACCTGCGCCTGGCGATCGAGCGCAACCAGTTCGTGTTGCACTATCAGCCGAAGTTCCAGGCGCCGGACGGGCCGATCGCCGGGGTGGAAGCCCTGGTGCGCTGGCAGCATCCGGATCGTGGTCTCATTCCGGCCAGCGAGTTCATCCCGCTGGCAGAAAAGACTGGCCTGATCGTGCCGCTGGGGGCATGGGTGCTGGATGAAGCCTGCCGCCAGATGGCGCAGTGGCGACGCGAGGGGCATGCCACCTGGAGCGTCGCCGTCAACCTTTCTGCGCTGCAGTTCGGGCACGCCGCGCTCATCGGCAACGTGCGCGATACGCTTGCGCGCCACGCGCTGGAGCCACAGTGTCTGGTGCTGGAAATCACCGAGTCCACCGCCATGCGTGACGCTGATGCCAGCCTGCAGATCCTCCAGCAGCTGGATGCCATGGGCGTGCGCATCTCGATCGACGACTTCGGTACCGGGTATTCGAGCCTGCTGTACCTCAAGCGCCTGCCTGCCAGCGAGTTGAAGATCGACCGCGGCTTCGTGCGCGACCTGGCGCATGACACGGAGGACGCAGCGATCGTTTCGGCCATCGTGGCACTTGGCCAGACGTTGAACCTGAGGATCGTGGCGGAAGGCGTGGAGACGAGCGAGCAGCAGGCGTTTCTCACGCGGCTTGGCTGCGACTCCTTGCAGGGCTACCTGCTCGGCCGCCCCATGACGGCCGCCGCGCTGAGCGCCGCCGCAATCTGAGCCTGCCAGTCAGGCCGATTGCAGGCGGATTTCAGCGTCCAG
>JAGWNU010000118.1 GCA_028871175.1 Burkholderiaceae bacterium
AATCAACGCACATTAACGGTGCACAGAAATCGAGACTGCACCAATGCGGGGCTCGCTTATTTGCATTGCACCGTTTCTGGGATTTTGACCCGAGAGGCTGGTAGGCGGCGCTAGAATAAGCCCTTTCCATCCCGCCCATTGCCATGACTGCCACCACACTCACACGTGAGTCTTTGCTGGAAGCGGCTGCTGCCCGCCGTGAAGCCGACCAGCTGCAGTATTTCGGCGCCCTGTCGCCCCAGGAGGCTGCCGCCCTGTTGGCTGCCGATCCGCAGGCGCGCCTGGTCGACGTGCGAACCCGTGCTGAGCTCGATTGGGTCGGTACGCCGGACGTGTCGCCCGATCAGTTTGTGCATGTGGAGTGGAACCAGTACCCGGGCGGCGTGCGCAACCCGAACTTCCTCAGCGCACTGGAGGCGTCCGTCCCGAAGGATGCTCCGGTACTCTTTCTGTGCCGCAGCGCGGCCCGCTCCAAGCATGCGGCAGTGGCTGCCGCGCAAGCGGGCTACCGGCACGCGATGGATGTACTGGAAGGCTTCGAAGGGGCCAAGGACAGCGAAGGTCACCGTAAGACCGTGGAAGGCTGGTGCTTCCGCGGCCTGCCGTGGCACGGCGCCTGACCCTGCCGGCTACGACGTTCCGGGCGCCGTTGCGGCTTTCGTGTCGATGACCTCGCCGCCGAGCGCGAGCGCGCCTTCGCGCAGAATCGCATAAGCCGCGGCGACGCGCTCCGGCGCGCCCTTCACGCCCAGATCGATATGCGAGCGCGCATAGCGCTCGCCCCTCGCGGCATCGCCCACGCTGGGCAGGCTGAACACCTTTACGCCATCGAATTCGGCTTCGATACGCTCCATCAGGGGGGTCAGCCGGGATTCCGGCAGACCGAACACCAGAAACGAGCGCTCCTCGCGCGGGGCACGGTGGAACTGATCGGCGTAGTAGGTATCGAGCACCCACTCCATCATCGGCCACGCCATGACCGGAAAGCCCGGCATGAAGTGGTGGTGCGCTACCGAAAAGCCCGGGATACGGTTGTAGCTGTTGGGGATGATGCGCGCTCCCTCAGGAAACTCGCCCATCTTGAACCGGTGCTGGTTCTCGGGTGTGGAAAGATCGGCCTTGACCGGGTCGCCGGCGGATGTCTCGGCGATGCGCCGTGCAATCTGCTCGCGCGCATCGGGGTGCAGGATGAGCGGCACGCCGAGCGCGGCGGCAGCGCATTGGCGGGTGTGGTCATCCGGTGTAGCACCGATGCCGCCGGTGCAGAACACCACGTCATCGCCAGCAAACGTGCGCTTGAGCACGCTGGTGATGCGCGCAGGCTGGTCGCCGACATACTCGGCCCATTCCAGCGTCAGGCCGCGCGCGCCGAGCACTTCGATCAGCTTGCGCAGATGCTTGTCTTCGCGGCGGCCAGAGAGGATCTCGTCGCCGATGATGATCATGCCGAATGCCATGTCAGTCCTCGTTACTCGCGGGGCAGTTCAATGGTCGCGACTTCAATGATGCCAGCTTCGACCATCCGCGCAGGCGGCGCCTCGGCCCTCAGGCGCGTCAGTGCGCGCAGGCAGAAATGACCAAACCACAGCGCGGAAAAAATGAAGATCAGCACGTAGAGCCAGATGACCGCGATGGCAATGATCGGAAACAACACGATGGTCACCACCGACGATACCCACAGCAGCGTCGGCGCAGAGCCGAGCATGCCAACCGCGACGCCGATACCCAGCAGCGGCAGGCGATAACGCTGCATGATCGCGCGGCGCTCCTCTGCCGTGGCGTGATCGGCAAGGGCATCGTAGGTCATCACGCGATAGGTCAGCCAGCCCCACAACAAGGGCGGAATCAGCGCAAAGAAGGGCGGGATCAACCACAGTGGCAAAGTCACGACCGCCACGGCGATGAACACCAGCGTGCACAGCAAGGCATGCAATACGCTACCCGCAAGCGAGCCGCCCTTGCGACGCTCGAGCTGGGGGTAGCTGCGCTCCAAAAAGCGCATGACCCGCGGCACCACCGTCACGCTCACGAAGACGAGGATCGACACCACGATCACCGGCACCAGCAGCGTGATCACGAGCAGCGGCGCGATGGCCGACCATAGACCCGCCATGCCGATGGCATTGAGGCCGCTCTTGATCCAGCCCATGAAGGTCCAGCTCTCGACCGCGTTTCTGGCGATGCCGTTCATTGCATCCCAGCCGAAATACAGGACGGCGCCCCACAACAGCAGCGCAACAACGAACGGAAGCACCGTCAGGAACAGCATGCGCGGATGCAATTGCGACAGCAGCGCACGGCCAAACGAGCGGATCAGGTCGTTCATGCGAAAACCGGAAGATGGGGAGGGAGACAGCCTAGCACAGCAGGCCGACATGCCGCCGGCCGGTTCTTGAGGCGCAGCTTATGCGCGGCGGAACAGGCGTTTGAGGCCGAGCCATTGCTGACGCAGCACGCCGCGCCCGTAATCACGCGAACGGCCTTGTGGTGCAGGAAGCTGATCACGGATGCCCGTAGCGTGGAACTCGGGCGAAAAGACGGCGGTGCCAAACAACATGTCCCACCAGGGGAACAAGACACCGAAGTTGCAGCCGCCGAGCACGCCCGGCTTGCCCTGCACTTCGTGCCCGATACCGATGGCATGGTGCAACCGATGGAACCGCGGCGAGATCAGCAGGCGCTCACCCAGCCAGCCGAAATGCAATCGCACGTTGGCGTGCTGCAGGCTTTGCAGGAGCTGCGAAATGGCGACCAGCAGGACGTACTGCGACGGCTCCACCCCGATGACAAGCGCGGCGACCGCAAATACGGCCCCGCGCAGCACGTCATCGATGATGTGATTGCGGTTATCCGACCATAGCGTCATCTGCCGCTGGCTGTGGTGCAGCGCGTGCAGGCTCCACCACCAGTCAAACTTGTGCGAGAGACGGTGATACCAGTAATCGAGCAGATCGAACAACAGCAGGTAAATGCAGAAGCTGACGATGGCAATGGACGTGACGCCCGGCCACCAGTCTTCGACATTCAGGTGAGCCCATCCCCAGAAGCGCAGCTTGCCGTCGAGACGGTCGATCAACGGCTGCAGCGTGAAGAACATCAGCAGCGGAAAGAAGCCGAGCCGATGAAACAGTGTGTAGATGATGTCAGCGCGCACGGCCTTGCGGTCGTGCATCGGCTCGACCGGGCGCCAGCGCTCGAGCGGCCGGAACACCAGCAACAGCACGGCAATCTGCACCAACCCCATCAGCAGCCATTCGGTGCCCGGGTAAGCGTCTTCCACGTATCCGCCCAGACCAACGGCATAGGTCACCGGCATCACGACGTACTGGAACAGCAAGTCCTGCGTTTGGGTGAAGGTGTCGGCAATCCAGTCAAGCATGGCGAAGCGATCAGCGTGCGGCCGGATGCGTGGCAAACCAGGCCTTGTACTGCGGATGGTCGCGCAGCGTGGCGAAGCAGAATCCCTTGCGTTCCAGCCCTGTAATCAACGGCTCGAGATCGGCGGGCGCCCATGGGTCCTTGCGCGACCAGATGCCCAGGTGCGCCACCGCAATGTCCCCATCGCGCAGATTGGCCAGGGCCTTGTCCAGCAGCATCGCGTTCGGGTAGCGCTCGGACGGCAGTTCGTCGCCCAGGAAACCTGCCGACGCCCATGCCACGTGCGCATAGCCGCACTGCTTGGCCCACGCCTCGGTCGTCGCGGACAGATGACCACCCGGCGCACGCCACAACGGATCCATTGGCAGCCCGGTCATGGCCTTGAATCGGTCAGCGCTGCGCTTGAGTTCGGCACAGAATTCTGGCTCACCCCAGACGACGTTGCGACCGCCCTGCTCGCCGAACTGCGGGCGGAAGCGCACCTTGCCGGCACCCGCCTCGCCCTTGTAGTAGACGTGGTCGAACGTGTGCGTACCGAAGGCGTGACCGTCCGCGGCCAGCGACTTCCAGTAGGGCGCCCAGGCCTCATCCAGCGTGCTGTCTCCGTGGATGGTTTTCTCGTTGGCGAGGAAGAACGTCGCGTGGATCCGGTGCCGGCGCAGCGTGTCGGCAATCAGCTGTGCCTGGCTCATGCTGCCGGTATCGAAGGTCAGGTAAATCGTACCCTTGCACGCGCCAGCGTTGACGCCGCCAGGTGCCGCCGCCGCCAGAGCACACACACCCAGCGCAGCCATGGCGGCCGCCTTGCGCAGCATCGACAGGCCGATGTTCATGATCGTCACGCCTTAAATGAGCGGAGCACGCGAGCGGAAGTAGATACCGTGCGGCGAGCGTCCGACCTTGATCTCGTCCACCACCTTGCGGCTCGCCACGTCGACGATCGCCACGCGCTTGGCCCAGCGGCAAGTCACCCAGAGCTGTTTGCCATCCGCAGTCAGTTCCATGTCATCGGGGCCCGGAGGCAGGCCGGTGATGTCACCGACCTTGGTCAGCGTTTGCTCGTCGATGATGCTGATCGTGCCCGACACGCGGTTGGACAGGAACACATGCCGCTTGTCACCCACCGCGCGGAAGTTATGCGCCGCCTTGCCGGTCTGGATGCGCTTGACGCTGGTACGCGTGCGCCAGTCGATCACCTCGACGTAGTCGGCGCCGGTCATGCCCACCAGCAGGTACTTCTGGTCCGGCGTCACCCACACGCCTGCCGGCGCGGAGCCGGAGGTCATGCGCCACATCACGGTCTGCGTAGGCAGATCGATGGCGACGATTTCGCTCGAATCCTGCAGCGTGACGAATGCCACCTTGCTGTCAGCGGTAAAGGCGATGTGGCTGGGCGTCTTGGCCAGCGGCAACTGCTTGGCGATGGTCAGCGCGTGGCCATCCCAACGGTAGATGTCGACGCGATCCAGGCGGTTGCCCGTCGTCAGAAACCACTTTTGGTCCGGCGAAAAACCGATCTGATACGGGTCATCGATGTGTGGCACGCGTTGCTGAATCTTGCCGGTGAGCGGGTCGAGGAAGACCAGCTCGTTACCAACCGCGTTGGCAACGATCAGCGACTTCTCATCTGGCGTGACAATCAGGTGGTGCGGCTCCTTACCGATTGGGAAGGTCTCCAGGACCTTGCGCGTGTCCTTGTCGATCAAGGTGACGCTGGCATCGCCTGAATTGAGGACGGTGACGACTTCACCACGCGCCGTGTGAGCCGCTGCAAGGAGCGCAGCAGACAGGGCAAGCGTAGAGAACCAGCGGGAAGCAAAGGAGGCGCGCGAGGCAGACATGACGATACGATTCAGCAACTTAGCCAGTCATTCTAACGCTCGCCCTCAAGCCAACGCTGACAGAAATCAAAAAAAGAAAGCGGGAACTTTCCGTGCCCGCGGGCAAACATCGCCACTATCGCTGCATCGATTCCCACACCTTCTGCAACCGTTTGACCGACATCGGTACCGGCGTGCGCAATTCCTGCGCAAACAAGGCGATGCGCAGCTCTTCCAGCATCCAGCGGAACTCCTCCATGCGCGGGTCATTGCCGCCCTGCCCTTGCACGCGCAATGCCTTTTCAGCGCGCTGGTATTGCTGGATGAGTGGCGTCATCTCCTGCATGCGCTGCGTATCGCGTGACGGATCCGCCTTGAGCTTGTCGATGCGCAGTGCGATCCCCTTCAGGTAGCGCGGGAAATGCGTCAACTGCGCATACGGCGTCGCCTCGATGAAGCGCTTGTGCATGAGCGCCTTCAACTGCGCGTCAATATCGGCATGGGCAGCGGCAAACGGCTTGGCGATCTGCAGCTTGCGCGGCAATTGCGCGTATTCGGCCAGGATGGCACCAACCAGCCGTGCGATCTCCTGCGCGAGCAGCGTCAATCGGGCCCGGCTCTCATCCTTGCGCGCACCGAAGGTGGCGTCGTCGGTGGGCAGCGGGTCCTGCAGGCAAGCGCGCTCGAGCGTCGCATCCAGGATCTGGTTGCGCAGGTCATCCTGCGTGCCCAGATTCATGAACTGAATGGCCATCTGCGACAGCCCGGGAATGTTCTTTTCCAGATACTTCAACGGCTCACGCAGTTGAATGGCAAACAACCGGCGCAAACCCAGCCGGTGGATGCGCGCCGCCTCGGCCGGATCGTCGAAGACTTCCACGTCGCAGTGATCGCCAGCGGCGACCAGCGCCGGATAGCCAAACAGCGTCTGACTGCCCTTGCGGATTTCCAGCAGCTCTGGAAGTGCACCAAAGTTCCAGGTGGTCAACCCGGAATACAGCGCCGCATTGGCCGGTGCCTCACTCTTGCCGGCCTTGCCCGGTTTGCCGCTCTCGCCCTGTGCGCCAACGACGGACGCGTCCTTGGCGGCGATCGACTGAAACGTCTGCTGTGCCCGTCCGCCCAGTTCGGCACGCAATTGGGCGAGGTTGCGCCCCATGTCGAGCTGACGGCCGTGCTCGTCGATCACCTTGAAGTTCATGAAGTGATGCGCGGGCAGCGTTTCGAGCTTGAAGTCGGCGCGCTTGAGCGGCGTGCCGGTCTGCTCGCGCACGTCGGCGATCAGGCGGTCGAGCAGGTCGCCGTCGCCCAGCCTGACGCGCGAGACAAAGCCGGCCGCGTAATCCGGCAGCGGCACACAGTGGCGGCGCAGCTTTTGCGGCAGGCTCTTGAGCAGAAGATGCACCTTCTCCTTGAGCATGCCGGGCACCAGCCATTCGGCGCGCAGGGCGGGCACCTGGTTGAGCGCATACAGCGGCACCGTGAGGGTCACGCCATCACGCGGGCTGCCTGGCTCGAAGTGGTAGGTCAGCCCCATGTCGATGCCGGCGATCGGCAACGTCTTGGGGAACAGGTCCGTCGTGATGCCGGCCGCCTCGTGGCGCATCAGATCATCGCGATTCAGGTACAGCAGCTTCTGGCTGCCCTTGGCGGCCTCGGCATACCACCGTTCGAAAGCGACAGTGTTGTGGATGTCGGCTGGAACCTGGCTGTCGTACAACGCGTAGATCAGCTCGTCGTCGACGAGCACGTCCTGGCGACGCGATTTGTGCTCGAGGTTCTCAATTTCACGCACGAGGCGCTGGTTTTGCGTGAAGAACGGCAGGCGCGTTTCGAACTCCCCATCGACCAGCGCGCGGCGGATGAACAGCTCTCGTGCTTCCCTGGGCTGCATGGGCCCGAAATGCACGCGTCGCTGCTGGTACACCGGCAGACCGTACAGCGTGCCGCGTTCGAACGCCATCACCTGTCCGGCCTTTTTCTCCCAATGGGGGTCGCTCCACGACACCTTCAACAGATGCGCGCCGACCTTCTCCACCCATTCGGGTTCGATGCGGGCCAGCGTCCGGCCGAACAAGCGGCTTGTCTCGACCAGCTCGCCCGCCATCACCCACTTGCCAGCCTTGCGCGAGATGGCGGAGCCCGGCCACAGAAAGAACTTGATGCCGCGCGCGCCAAGATATTCACGGCCCTTTCCATCGGCCTCTTCAATGCGCACGCCGATGTTGCCGAGCAACCCCGTCAGCAGCGCCAGGTGCAACTGCTCGTAGGTCGGATCGGACGCATTGAGCTTCCAGCCTTGCTCGGCCACCGTGGTGTGCAGCTGCGAATGCACGTCGCGCCACTCTCGCAACCGCACGTGCGACAGAAAGTGCGAGCGGCAACTTTCCTGCAGCTGCTTGTTGGACTTCTTGTGCGCGACAGCCTCTTCAAACCATTTCCAGAGCTTCACCCAGCCCAGGAATTCGGACTTTTCGTCGACAAACTGACGGTGCGCCTGGTCTGCCTGCTGCTGCAATTCCTGCGGGCGCTCGCGCGGATCCTGCACCGACAATGCACTGGCGATGATGAGCATTTCGCGCAGACACTGGTGATCGCGTCCGGCCAGGATCATCCGCGCCACGCGCGGGTCCAACGGCAGCCGCGCGAGCTGCTTGCCCAGCGGCGTCAACGCATTCTCGTCATCGACGGCGCCGAGCTCCTGCAGGAGCTGATAACCGTCGGCAATCGCCCGGCCAAGCGGCGGTTCGATGAACGGAAATTGCTCGACGTCGGTCAGGCGCAGCGCCTTCATCCGCAGAATGACCGCCGCCAGCGACGAACGCAGGATTTCCGGATCGGTAAAGCGCGGCCGCGCGATGAAGTCTGCCTCTTCGTACAGGCGAATGCACACACCATCCGCCACCCGGCCGCAGCGGCCGGCACGCTGGTTGGCTGCCGCCTGCGAGACCGGCTCGATCTGCAGCTGCTCGACCTTGTTGCGATACGAATAGCGCTTGACGCGCGCCAGCCCCGTATCGACCACGTAGCGAATGCCCGGCACCGTCAGCGAGGTCTCGGCCACGTTGGTTGCCAGCACGATGCGGCGCGCATTGGACGGCTTGAAAACACGTTCCTGCTCCTGCACGGACAAGCGCGCAAACAGCGGAAGAATCTCGGTATGCGCGGGATGATGCTTGCGCAGCGCCTCGGCGGCCTCGCGAATCTCACGCTCGCCCGGCAGGAAGATCAGCACGTCGCCCGGGCCTTCGCGCGCGAGTTCGTCGACCGCATCGACGATGCCGTCGTACAGGTCGCGCTCCTTGTCTTTTTCGTCCCGCTGGACCGGGCGGTAGCGCACTTCCACGGGGTACAGCCGGCCGCTCACTTCGATGACGGGCGCCGGCCCCTTCGGTCCCGCAAAGTGCTCGGCAAACCGCTGTGCGTCGATGGTGGCCGAAGTAATGATGACCTTCAGGTCCGGCCGGCGCGGCAGAAGCTGCTTGAGATAGCCGATCAGGAAGTCGATGTTGAGGCTGCGTTCGTGCGCCTCGTCGATGATGATCGTGTCGTAGGCGCGCAGCAGCGGATCGTTCTGCGTCTCGGCCAGCAGGATCCCGTCGGTCATCAGCTTGACCGATGCACCCGCCGACAGCGTGTCGTTGAAGCGCACCTGGAAACCCACGTGCTCACCCACCGGCGTCCCGATTTCCTGCGCGATGCGCTTGGCCGTCGACGTGGCGGCAATCCGCCTCGGCTGCGTGTGCCCGATCAGTCCGGTGCCGCCGGCGCCAATGCCGCGCCCGATCGACAGGCAGATCTTCGGCAACTGCGTGGTCTTGCCCGATCCGGTTTCGCCGGAAACAATCACCACCTGGTTGGCGGCGATGGCCCGGGCGATTTCGTCGCGCCGGGCCGACACGGGCAGCGCTTCCGGAAACGTAATCGGCGGCACCCGGTTGGCACGCGCGCGGCGCGCCTCCAGCGCGGCGGCGAGCTGCTCGGACGTAGGCTTGGGGCGGCGCGGCGGACGACCGTTGCCGCCGGGCCTGCGCTCGTGCGGCGGGGTGTCTTTGGGCGATTTCGGTGAGGGCGCTGCCGGGCGTGGCCGGGGCGGCTGGGCATGGGAATCTGACATCGGGCGGGATTATAATCCGCGCATCTTTCCTGCACCGGCCGCGCCCCTGCGCCACCTTCCCCATCCGCCCGTGACCGCTCGTTCCTCTGCCCCCGCCTCCGGCGTCTCGCTGGTGGCGCACACGCCCGCCCCCGTCGACGTTGCGCCCATCCCCCCCACGCCGGAACAGCAGCAGTTCGTCGACTGGCTGCGCGCGGTGGCGCCGTATATCCACGCCTTCCATGACAAGACCTTCGTGATCGGTTTCGGCGGCGAGCTCGTCAAGGCCGGATTGCTGGGATCGCTGGTGAACGACGTAGCCCTGTTGCAGGCCATGGGGATGCGCATCGTGCTGGTGCACGGCTCGCGCCCGCAGGTGGAAGAGCAACTGGCCCTGCGTCATGTGCAGACACAGTTTGTCGATGGCATCCGCGTCACGGACAACGCCGCGCTGGAATCGGCCAAGGAAGCCTCCGGCGAACTGCGCCTGGATATCGAAGCGGCTTTCAGCCAGGCCCTGCCCAATACGCCGATGGCCGGCGCACGCGTCTCCGTGGTATCGGGCAACTTCGTCACGGCACGGCCGGTCGGCATCGTCAACGGGGTGGATTTCCAGCACACGGGGCTGGTGCGCAAGATTGATGCGGAATCGATCCAGCATTCGCTGTCGAACCGCAAGATCGTGCTGTTGTCGCCGCTGGGTTTCTCTCCTACCGGGCAGGCATTCAACCTGTCGATGGAAGATGTGGCAACCAACACGGCCACCGCGCTCAAGGCGGACAAGCTGATCTTCATCACCGAGGTGGCCGGGCTGGTGGACCGCGTGGGCAAGCTGCAGCAGGAGCTTTCGGTGGAATCTGCCATCGAGCGCCTGCGCGAAGGCAGCCTCTCGCACGACACGGCCTATTACCTGCAGCACATCGTCAAGGCCATGCGCGGCGGCGTGCGCCGGGCACACCTGATCCCATTCGCGCTGGATGGTTCCATCCTGCTGGAACTGTTCCAGCACGACGGCGTGGGCACGATGGTGTCGCATACCGATCTGGAATACCTGCGCGAAGCCACGCTCGACGACGTGGGCGGCATCGTGCAGTTGATCGAACCGCTGGAGGCCGACGGCACGCTGGTGCCGCGCGAACGCCGGCTACTGGAGCGTGACATCGCCAACTTCTCGGTCATCGAGCACGACGGCATCATCTTCGGTTGCGCGGCGCTGTATCCCTACGCAAAGGAAAGCGTGGGCGAAATGGCGTGCCTCACCGTTTCTCCCGAAAGCCAGGGCACCGGGGACGGCGAGCGCCTGCTCAAGCATATCGAGGCGCGTGCCCGCGCCATTGGACTCAAGCGCCTGTTCGTACTCACCACGCGTACCGAGCACTGGTTCCTCAAGCGCGGCTTTGTGCATGCGTCGGTGGATGACCTGCCGGAAGACCGCCGCAAACTGTACAACTGGCAACGCCGCTCGATGGTGCTGATGAAGAAGCTGTAAATCCCCAGCCGGCATGCCGGAATCCCGGCGGCGCCCGGTCCGCGGCTTACAATAGACGACTGTGCGCCCCCTGGGCGGCGCATCCGCCACAAGAGAGGAAATCCCCATGGCCCGCATGGTCCACTGCGTCAAGCTCAACAAGGAAGCCGAAGGTCTCGACTTCCCGCCCCTGCCCGGCGAACTGGGCAAGAAGATCTGGCAAAGCGTATC
>JAGWNU010000119.1 GCA_028871175.1 Burkholderiaceae bacterium
TGCCTGCTCGCGGGGATGGGCGTGCCGGCGCAGCGGACGCTCCTGATGCTTTCGACCGTCGCGATCGCGCGGCTCACCGATCGCAACGTGCCGGCCAGTCTGTCGTTATGTTGGGCGGCGGCAATCGTTGCGGTGGTCGACCCTTGGGCGGTGATGTCGGCTGGCTTCTGGTTGTCTTTCGGGGCGGTGGCGATCATCTTTCTTGCCGCGCAGTTGCCGCTCGACGGGGGACGCAGCCCAGACACCCCCGGTTGGCCGACGCGTCTAGCCCGTGGTCTGCAGGGTGCCACGCGCATGCAACTCGCCATCACGTTCGGGCTGCTGCCGCTGACCTTGCTGCTGTTCCAGCAGACATCGGTGGTGTCCGCAGCGGCCAACGGGCTGGCGATTCCGCTGGTGAGTTTCGTGACCACGCCGCTCGCCCTGGCCGGCGCAGCGTTGCCGGATCCTCTGGCGCAGCCGCTGCTGATGTGGTCGGAGGCGAGCTTCGGTTGCCTCGTTTCCTGGCTGGAGTGGCTGGCCCGGCCAAGCTGGTCCGTATGGGCGGCGCCGATGGCCCCAGCCTGGGCGCTATTGCTTGCGATCGGCGGCGTGGTGTTGCTGCTGCTGCCGGGGGCCCATCGGGCCTGGGCGTGGCGCGCGCAGGGCGCGCTCCTGCTGATGCCGATGGTGCTCGCGCGCGTGCCGGCGCCGCTGCCCGGCGAATTCCGCGTCGTTGCCTTCGATATCGGCCAGGGCGCTGCCACGCTGGTCGAAGCGGCCAACCACCGTCTGCTGTTCGATACGGGCCCCCGGTACGGCGACCATGCCGATGCCGCCGCTCGCTCCATCACCCCATACTTTCGTGCGCATGGCGTGGAAGCACTCGATGCGCTCATTGTCAGCCACGAAGACACCGACCACGCCGGTGGCACCGAAACCGTGATCGAAGCCGTGCCGGTGCGCACCATGTTGGCGTCCTTACCCGAAGGCCATGCGCTGTATGCAGTGGCCGGAGCGCACGGCATCAGGCTGACGAGATGCCAGGCCGGGCAAGCCTGGAGTTGGGATGGCGTGACTTTCATGGTGCTGCATCCGGTGCCGGCGCCTCACGATGGTGCGACCGTGACAAGCAACGCCCGCAGCTGCGTGCTGCGGGTCGACAATGGCCGGCACGCCGCGCTGCTGACTGGCGATATCGAGACCGCCCAGGAGACGGGGCTCGTCGCCGGGCCGCCGGAGCGGCTGATGGCAGACATCTTGCTTGTGCCGCATCACGGCAGCAAGACGAGCTCCAGCGGCGCGTTCCTGGACGCGGTGTCTCCGCAGGTAGCGATTTTCCAGGTCGGCTACCGCAACCGGTACGGGCATCCGCATCCGCAGGTGTGGCAGCGCTACGTGGCGCGCGACATCGAACGGCTGCGCACCGATGAGACCGGCGCCGTCGTCGTGCAGACGCGCGGCGATGCGCTCGATGTCCAGACGGCGCGGTCCATGCGGTCACGCTACTGGTCCTCCGCGCGGGACGTGGAAGCGCTGGCGACGGGCCCGGAAGCGATGGGCGCGCTGCCGTGAAACATGGTGGCACAACGGATTGGCCCCAATTGTGGGGCGCAAAACCGCTGTACTATAAAAATCGCGTGCCGTGCACACCGTACGGCACGTCATCAGGGGAGAACAGCATGGCAGTCCGGTTCTACGATGAAATGCTCAACTGGCATGACGGTGACCGCAGCCCCCATGCCGCTGAACCGGATCCGGCAGGGCTCGTCCAGCAGGGCGAGGTGCGCGCGCACTACGAGCGGTTCGCGGAATGGCTGAGTGGCCAGTCCGCCGCCACGCTGCAGAACAAGCGCGCTGAGGCCGACCTGATTTTCCGCCGCGTCGGCATCACCTTTGCCGTGTATGGCGACAAGGACGAATCGAACAGCGGCACCGAGCGCACGATTCCATTCGATATCATCCCGCGCATTTTCCCGGCCAGCGAATGGGCGACGCTCGAACGTGGTCTGCGTCAGCGGGTGGATGCGCTCAACCGCTTCCTGCGCGATATCTATCACGAGCAGGACATCCTGCGGGCAGGCGTCATCCCGCCCGAACAGATCTACAACAACGCCCAGTACCGGCCTGACATGCTGGGTGTGAGCGTGCCGCGCGACATCTACGCGCACGTGGCCGGCATCGACATCGTGCGGGCTGGCGAGGGTGAGTTCTACGTGCTGGAAGACAACCTGCGTGTGCCTTCCGGGGTGTCGTACATGCTGGAAAACCGCAAGATGATGATGCGGCTGTTTCCCGAGCTGTTTGCGCGCAATCGTGTGGCGCCGGTCGCGCATTACCCCGATCTGTTGCTCGACATGCTGCGCAGCGTGTCGCCGCAGAACATTGCCGATCCGACCGTCGTGGTGCTCACGCCGGGCATGTACAACTCGGCGTATTTCGAGCATGCGTTCCTCGCGCAGCAGATGGGGGTGGAGCTGGTGGAAGGGCACGACCTGTTCGTGCAGGACGACCACCTCTACATGCGCACCACGCAAGGTCCGCAACGGATCGACGTGATCTACCGCCGTGTCGACGACGACTTTCTTGATCCGCTGGTATTCCGTCCCGATTCCTCGCTGGGCGCGGCGGGGCTGCTGTCGGTCTATCGCGCGGGCAACGTCACCATCTGCAATGCCATCGGTACCGGCGTGGCCGATGACAAGTCGATCTACCCGTACGTGCCCGACATGATCCGCTTTTACCTTGGCGAGGAGCCGATCCTGAACAACGTGCCGACCTACATGTGCCGTCGCCCGGACGACCTGCAATACGTGCTCGATCACATGCATGAACTGGTGGTCAAGGAGACGCATGGCGCGGGCGGCTACGGCATGCTGGTGGGGCCGGCCGCCTCGCAGGCGGAGATCGCGGCCTTCCGGGAAGTCGTCAAGGCGAGGCCCGAGCAGTACATCGCCCAGCCAACGCTCGCGCTGTCGACGTGCCCGACCTACGTCGACGCGGGCATCGCACCGCGACACATCGATCTTCGACCATTCGTGCTGTCGGGCAAGGACGTGCGCATGGTGCCCGGGGGGCTGACGCGCGTGGCGCTGCGGGCGGGCTCGCTGGTGGTCAATTCGTCGCAAGGCGGCGGAACAAAGGATACGTGGGTGCTGGAGCGCTGAAGCATCGCCATCGCCACCGACATCACCGAATACGTAAGGGGAAGCCATGCTCAGCCGCACCGCCGATCACCTTTTCTGGATGGCGCGCTACACCGAACGGGCCGAGAACACCGCCCGCATGCTCGACGTCAACTACCAGACCTCGCTGCTGCCGCAATCGGCGGAAGTGGCGGAGCAGGGCTGGTGGGCCATGCTCGATATCTCCGAACTGACGCAGGTGTTTGACGAGCGCTACGGGCTGCTTTCGCGCGATGACGTGATTGACTTCATGGTCCGCGATCTGACGAACCCGTCATCGATCATGAGCTGCCTGCGGGGTGCGCGGGAGAACGCCCGCGCCGTGCGAGGCTCGATCACGACCGAGGTGTGGGAAACGATCAACACCACCTGGCTGGACGTGCAGCGCCTGATTGCGGAGGGCATGCTGCGCGACGATCCGTCCCAATTTTTCGAATGGGTGAAATTCCGCTCGCACCTCTCGCGCGGCGTGCAGCTCGGGACCATGCTCAAGGATGACGCCTTTTACTTCATGCGCCTGGGTACCTTCCTGGAGCGCGCCGACAACACCGCGCGGATCCTTGACGTGAAGTTCCAGTCGACGCCCACGCGTGACGAGAGTGCAGCCGAGCACGCAGATTTCTATCACTGGGCGGCGATCCTGCGGTCGGTTTCTGGTTTCGAGGTCTATCGCAAGATCTACCGGAACGTGATCACCCCCATGCGCGTAGCAGAGCTGCTGATCTTGCGCAGCGACATGCCGCGTTCACTGCTGGCCAGCATGGACGAGGTGGTCGCGATTCTCTCGACCGTGCGTAACAGCCAGTCCGCTGAGACGGAGCGGCGCGCTGGTAAATTGCATGCCGATTTGCGTTACGCCCGCATCGAAGACATCCTCGCGGTTGGCCTGCATGCGTGGCTGACCAACTTCCTCGAGCGCATCAACGATTTGGGTAACGGCATCAGTCAGGACTTCCTGGTCCCCCTCGATGCGGCGTGACGCGCGGGGCCTTTTGTGTTCATCAGGGTGCGGCCTCGGGGCCGGGCCCCTGCGATCGTGAAATACCAAATTCGACACACGACGGTCTACCGTTACGCTGAGCCGCTGCGCCACAGCGTGCATGAACTGCGATTGACACCTCGCAGCGGCCCCTTGCAGCAGGTGGATAGCTGGCAGATTCACGCCCCAGGCAACCTGACCCGCGCCACTGATGGCTTTGGCAACGTCGTGCATCACTTCACGCTCGGCAACCGCACCGCCGATGTCACCATCGATGCGCGAGGGATTGTCGAGGCGTTTCCTGCCGGCACACCCGGCAGCCATCGCTTTGTCGATGCACCGGGTGAGGGGCGCTATCGCGTCTCGCCACTGTACTTTCTCAGCTCGACACCGCTGACCGCCGCGCCGCCCGAAATGGTGGCGTTTGCGCGCGAGCACGGCCTGGTCCCGGGTGATGCCGGGTCGGCGCTCAAGCTCGCCCGTGCCATCGCGCAGCGGGTGCGCTACAAGCCCAATGCCACCGACGTGGGGACGACCGCCGCCGAAGCGTTCAACCTGGGCGCTGGCGTGTGCCAGGACCAGGCACAGGTGATGGTGGCGTGCTGCCGGGTGCTGGGTGTTCCCGCGCGCTATGTCAGCGGCTACTTTCATGCGGTTGGCGAGGAGGATCTTGCCAGTCACGCCTGGGCGGATGTCTGTCTCGATGCCGAGACGCACACGTGGTGCAGCATCGACGTGACACATCAATGCTTTACCGACGCACGTCATATCCGCCTGGCGGTTGGGCGTGACTACCAGTCGGCGGCACCGATTCGCGGCATTCGCCAGGGCGGCGGGGCGGAGACGCTGGACGTCAGCATCTCAATTGAGCCGCTGCCCGCTGACGCCGCCTGAGTGAATCGAGGACCACTTCCAAGCGTGTCCGAGGCGTGACGGTCGACACGCTAGAATGCGTGTAACCACAGACTCCGATTGTTGCTTCGCCCATGACTTATTGCGTCGCCATGCGCCTGGACGCTGGCCTGGTCTTCTTGTCGGACTCCCGCACCAATGCGGGCGTCGATGCCATTTCCACCTTCCGCAAGATGACCGTTTTCGAGCGTGAGGACGATCGCGTCATGGTGCTGTTGACCGCCGGCAACCTCGCCATCAGCCAAGCGGTGCGACAGGTGCTGGCCGAGGCGCGCGATAAGCCCCGCTCGCTGTGGACGGCGCGCGATATGTTCGAGGCTGCCACCATCGTCGGCGAGGCGGTGCGCGAAGTGTATAACCGCGATGCCGCCGCACTGGCCAAAGCCAAGATCGATTTCAACGTGAGCATCATCTTCGGGGGGCAGATCGGTGCGGAGCGGCCACGATTGTTCAACGTCTATGCCGCGGGCAATTTCATCGAGGCGACGCCCGAGAACTGCTATTTCCAGATCGGCGAGGCCAAGTACGGCAAGCCCATCATCGATCGGGTGGTCGCGCCGACGTTGCCCCTGGATGAGGCTGCCAAATGCGCGTTGATCTCAATGGATTCGACGCTGAAGTCGAATATTTCTGTGGGCCTGCCGCTGGATCTGCTGGTGTACGAAGCGGATGCTCTGCGGGTGACGCGCTTTGTCGCCATCGATGAAGAGAACCCCTATTTCGCGATGATCCGCAGCACCTGGGGCAAGCGCCTGCGCCAGGTGTTTTCCGAGATCGAAGATCCGGCTTGGTCAACCCTGACCCAGCCGGTGCATCCGCTGGGGCGAGAGGGGCACGCGTCGGCCCAGGTGGAGCCCGTGCGCGTCGCGCCGCCGGCTGCCGATGCGCCAGCGGTGCCGCAACGGGCTCCTGGCCCGGCTGTCGAGCAGCCGGCCACGGCACAGCAGGCGGCTGGCGGATCGCAGGCATCGTACTGACATCACAGAAGGGGTCGACCGATGCGCGACGTGATGCTCTTTTCCCATGCCAACGGCTTTCCGGTGGGCACGTATCGAAAGATGCTGGGCGTGCTGAGTGACGAATTCGACATCCGGGCGGTCGAGCGGTTTGGCCATGACCCACGGTTTCCGGTCACCCGATCGTGGCCGGGGCTCGTGAAGGAATTGTTGGCGGAAATCGATGCGCAGGCCGAGCCGGTCTGGCTGGTCGGTCACTCGTTGGGAGGGTTCCTGAGCCTGATGGCCGCATTGCGGCGGCCGGAGCGCGTGCGGGGCGTCCTGATGCTCGACTCCCCCGTCATTGCCGGCTGGCGTGCCAGGTTGTTGCGCGTGGCGCAATGGCTCGACATCGA
This sequence comes from Burkholderiaceae bacterium, assembly GCA_028871175.1. Classification (GTDB taxonomy): domain Bacteria; phylum Pseudomonadota; class Gammaproteobacteria; order Burkholderiales; family Burkholderiaceae; genus Ralstonia; species Ralstonia condita. The sequence goes on from JAGWNU010000119.1 coordinate 6,407, forward strand.
CGATCGCCAGTCGCCCGCTGCCGCCACCAAGAATCGGCGCAACCTGTGGCCGGACCTGGATTCCGTCTGGAGCCACTTCAAGGCAAAGCGGAAGTTCGACCGTTGGGATGAGGATGTGCTGCGCGATTACGTCGAGCATGGCACCGAGCCCACCGGCCGTGACGGGGAGCGCACGCTCCGCTTCTCGCGCGAGGTGGAATACCAGATCTACCGCACCTTGCCGACCAACATGGGGCGCTACGTTGCCGGCGGCACGGCGTTTCCGGTCAGTTTCGTGGCGGGGACGCGCTCGCGGGAGATTCGCCAGGTCGGTCTCGGCGCGACCCGGCGCTTGGTCGGCCGCCGCCTGCGCTGGATCGAAGGTAGCCATTTGTACCCGATGGAGAAACCCCTGGAGACGGCCTCGCTGATCAGGCAGATGATCCATGAGATGCGCGCCGACACGGCCGCCATGCGGCGCGCTGCCTGAATGGGGAAAATCCGCCCATCTGTCACGGATTGGTGAGGACACCTTTGGTATAATCCGGCTTTCCCCGGCAAGCCAGGTTTATGACCAAGTTCGTATTCGTCACCGGTGGCGTTGTGTCCTCACTCGGCAAGGGCATCGCCGCCGCCTCGCTCGCGGCCATTCTTGAGTCGCGCGGCCTCAAAGTCACCCTCCTCAAACTCGATCCTTACATCAACGTCGACCCGGGCACGATGAGCCCGTTCCAGCACGGCGAAGTGTTCGTGACGGAAGACGGCGCTGAAACCGACCTCGATCTTGGTCACTACGAGCGGTTCGTCTCGGCCAAGATGCGTAAGTCGAACAATTTCACCACCGGCCAGATCTACGAATCCGTGATCCGCAAGGAGCGTCGCGGCGAGTATCTCGGCAAGACGGTGCAGGTCATTCCGCACATCACCAACGAGATCCAGGCCTTCATCGAGCGTGGCGCCAAGGCCTCGCACGACGGTAAGGCCGACGTGGCGATCGTTGAAATCGGCGGGACGGTCGGCGATATCGAATCGCTGCCGTTCCTCGAGGCTGCGCGCCAGATGAGCCTGCGCCTGGGTCGCAACCAGGCTGCGTTCGTGCACCTGACGCTGGTACCGTTCATCGCCAGCGCCGGCGAGCTCAAGACCAAGCCGACCCAGCACTCGGTGCAGAAGCTGCGCGAAATCGGCGTTCAGCCCACCGCGCTCCTGTGCCGCGCCGATCGCCCGATTCCCGAGGATGAGCGCGCGAAGATTTCCCTCTTCGCCAACATGCCGCAGGACGCCGTGATCTCGGTGTGGGACGTCGACACCATCTACAAGATCCCGCAGATGCTCAACGAGCAGGGGCTGGATCGCATCATCTGCGAAGAGCTGCGCATCGAGGCGCCGCCAGCGGACCTGTCGGTGTGGGCGCACATGGTGCACACGCTGGAAAATCCGCAGCACGAGATCACTATCGGCATGGTCGGCAAGTACGTCGACCTCACCGAGTCGTACAAGTCGCTCATCGAGGCGCTGCGCCACGCCGGCCTGCATACCTCGACGCGCGTCAATATTGAATACATCGATTCCGAAGAGCTGGAGTCCGGCCATACCGAGGTACTGGAAGCGCTGGATGCGATTCTGGTGCCCGGCGGTTTTGGCAAGCGCGGGACCGAAGGCAAGATCCGTGCAATCCAGTACGCCCGCGAGAATGGTGTGCCTTACCTGGGTATCTGCCTGGGGATGCAGTTGGCTGTGATTGAATTCGCCCGCCACCTTGCCGGTATGAATGACGCCAACAGCACGGAATTCAACGACGAGACGGAACATCCGGTGGTGGCGCTCATCACCGAATGGCTGGATCGCGATGGCCGCGTCGAGAAGCGCTCCGTGGATTCCGACCTGGGCGGCACGATGCGCCTGGGCTCGCAGCGCGTGCCCGTTCAGCCTGGCACCAAGGCCGCGACAATTTATGGCGCGGAAGTCAACGAGCGCCATCGCCACCGCTACGAGGTGAACAACCACTACGTGCCGCAGCTGGAAAAGGCCGGGATGATCATCTCGGCGCGCACGCCGTCCGAGAACCTGCCGGAGATGATGGAGTTGCCGGCATCGATGCACCCGTGGTTCGTCGGCGTGCAGTTCCACCCGGAATTCACCTCGACGCCGCGTGACGGCCACCCGTTGTTCAAGGCCTACGTGGAAGCCGCGCTGGCGCATCACAACCAGACCGCGCAGCGCGCTGTCGCCTAACACTGGCGCACGGGAACATCATGAAACTCTGCGATTTCGAAGTCGGCCTCGACAAACCGTTCTTCCTGATTGCCGGCACCTGCGTGATCGAATCCGAGCAGATGGCGATCGATACCGCCGGCACGCTCAAGGAGATCACGGGCGCACTGGGCATTCCGTTCATCTACAAGTCGTCGTTCGACAAGGCGAACCGCTCGTCGGACAGCTCGTTCCGCGGTCTGGGCATGGAAGAGGGCCTGCGCATCCTGGCGGAAGTCCGTCGCCAGGTGGGCGTGCCGGTGTTGACCGACGTGCATGAAATCGACGAGATCAAGCCGGTCGCAAGCGTCGTCGACGTGCTGCAGACGCCGGCCTTCCTGTGCCGCCAGACTGATTTCATCCGGGCCTGCGCGCAGAGCGGCAAACCGGTGAACATCAAGAAAGGACAGTTCCTCGCGCCGCACGATATGAAGAACGTCATCGACAAGGCGCGCCACGCTGCACGCGAGGCCGGCCTGCCCGAAGACAACTTCATGGCCTGCGAGCGCGGTGCTTCGTTCGGTTACAACAACCTCGTCTCGGACATGCGCTCGCTGGCGATCATGCGCGAGACGGGTGCGCCCGTGGTGTTCGATGCAACGCACTCGGTGCAACTGCCCGGCGGCCAGGGCACCAGCTCGGGCGGCCAGCGCGAGTTCGTGCCGGTGCTGGCGCGTGCGGCCATCGCTGTGGGCGTAGCGGGCGTTTTCATGGAAACGCACCCCGACCCGGCATGCGCAAAATCAGACGGGCCGAATGCCGTGCCCCTGCGCCGCATGAAAGACTTGCTGTCGGTACTGAAAGAACTGGATGTGCTCACCAAGCGCAGCGGATTCCTGGAAAATCAGTTCGATTGAACGCTTGACCTTACCGGACCGGCGGCGCTGATTGCCGCCGTTGTCGTTGGTTGCCGCTTTCGGAGAGAGACACATGGCCGCTGGCTACATCCTCGCGTACGTGGACGTGACGGACCCCGTGCAATACGAGCAATACAAGGTGCTGTCGACCAAGGCCATGCAAGTTCATGGCGCCGAGCCGCTGGTGCGCGGCGGCAAGACCGAGTCGCTTGAAGGCGAGTGGAACCCCACCCGCATCGTCGTGCTCAAGTTCCCGAGCTATGACGCCGCCAAGGCCTTCCATGACAGCGAGGAGTATCGCGCCGCCCGCGAAGCGCGCACCAAGGCCGCCAAGATGAACATGATTGTGGTTGAAGGCGTTTAAGCCCATCGACCGCTTGCGTTAGCTTTAAGACACCAAGAGGGATTTACATGAGTGCCATCGTAGATATCATCGGTCGCGAAGTGCTGGACTCGCGCGGCAACCCCACCGTCGAATGCGACGTGCTGCTGGAATCGGGCGTGATGGGCCGTGCAGCGGTGCCGTCGGGCGCATCCACCGGCTCGCGTGAAGCCATCGAACTGCGTGACGGCGACAAGTCGCGCTACCTGGGCAAGGGCGTGCTCAAGGCCGTCGAGCACATCAACACCGAAATCTCCGAGGCCATCATGGGCCTGGACGCGTCGGAACAGGCGTTCCTGGACCGCACCCTGATCGATCTGGACGGTACCGAGAACAAGAGCCGCCTGGGCGCCAACGCCATGCTGGCGGTGTCGATGGCCGTTGCCAAGGCCGCTGCCGAAGAAGCCGGCCTGCCGCTGTATCGCTATTTCGGCGGTTCGGGCGCGATGCAGATGCCGGTGCCGATGATGAACATCGTCAACGGCGGCGCACACGCCAACAACAGCCTGGACATCCAGGAATTCATGGTGATGCCGGTCGGCCAGTCGAGCTTCCGTGAAGCCCTGCGCTGCGGCGCGGAGATCTTCCACGCGCTGAAGAAGATCCTGGCTGACAAGGGCATGAGCACGGCCGTGGGCGACGAAGGCGGCTTCGCACCGAACTTCGCCAGCAACGAAGAATGCCTGAACACCATCCTGTCGGCCATCGAGCAGGCTGGCTACAAGGCGGGTGAAGACGTGCTGCTGGCGCTCGATTGCGCCGCGTCCGAGTTCTACAAGGACGGCAAATACCATCTCGAAGGCGAAGGCCTCCAACTGTCGTCGGAAGACTTCGCCAACTATCTGGCAAATCTGGCTGACAAGTTCCCGATCGTGTCGATCGAAGACGGCATGCACGAGAGCGACTGGGCCGGTTGGAAGGCCCTGACCGAAAAGCTCGGCAAGAAGGTGCAGCTGGTGGGCGACGATCTGTTCGTCACCAACACCAAGATCCTGAAGGAAGGCATCGAGAAGGGCATCGCCAACTCGATCCTCATCAAGATCAACCAGATCGGCACCCTGTCCGAGACCTTCGCCGCCATCGAGATGGCCAAGCGCGCCGGCTACACCGCCGTG
>JAGWNU010000120.1 GCA_028871175.1 Burkholderiaceae bacterium
GCCTGGCTTGCCCAGGAGAACACGCGGCGCCCCATCACGGAGCGCCTGTTGCCGGCAGCCGTCCTCATCAAGGCGGTTGCGCTGTCGCTCCGGCAATTTCCCGAACTCAACGGCTTCTATCGCGATGGGGCATTCGAGGCAGCCGAAGGCGTGCACATCGGCGTGGCGATTTCATTGCGGCAAGGCGGGCTGATGGCGCCCGCGCTGCTGGATGCCCACGCCAAGCCACTCACTCAGCTGATGCAGGAACTGACCGACCTGGTCAGGCGCTGCCGGGCGGGCACGTTGAAAAGCTCTGAGATGTCGGCGCCCACCGTCACTGTCACCAACCTCGGTGACCAGGGTGTGGCGCAGGTGTTCGGCATCATCTATCCACCGCAGGTGGCGCTGGTGGGCTTCGGCCGCATCGCCGAGCAGCCATGGGCCGAAGCAGGTGGACTGAAGATCATGCCGGCTGTCACCGCCAGCCTGTCGGCGGATCACCGGGTCTCCGACGGGCATCGGGGCGCCCGCTTTCTCTCCGAACTCAGCGAACGGCTACAACATCCGGAGGCGCTCGACCGATGAATGAAGCCGACATCCGCGTGATCGTACTGACGGCACTCCGCGCCATCGCCCCCGAAATCGACGCTGCCGCCTTACGCCCGGATCGACCCTTGCGCAGGCAGGTCGATCTCGATTCGATGGACTGGCTCCATTTCCTGCTGGCGCTGCACGACAGACTGAAGGTGGAGATTCCGGAATCCGACTATGCGCGCCTGGTGACGCTGAACGATGTGGTGGCTTACCTGGCCCAGGCAAATCCGTCCCCGCCTGCGCCTGCGCCGCCTTAGGCGAACAGCAGGGGCGTTCGCACGTGCAACGCCAGCGCCCGAGCGCCGTGCGCCCTAACGCCGGAACGTTGAAGTCGCCGGCCTGGCGGCTCTGGGAACGCCGCTTGACGCAGGGGCGCCGTCGCATGAGGGCTGCGATGCACGCTGCGCGCTGATTGCCTGCCGTACGCGAGCGCGCATCTCCCGAAACGCATTCAAGAGTGCCACGTGTACGTCAAGGTCCGACGCTTCATCAGCAGTGAGCGCGCGTCCTGGAATGTCCACCTCGATATGGACCAGGAAGGGTCCGCGCGCGCTGCGCTCCGGGTTGTCGGATGCGAGACAGATACGGAACCGCCTGATGTCGCACGGAAAGCCGTCCAGCCGGGAAGCGAAGCGGGTGATGGCCGCCTTGATCGCATCGGACTGGGGCAAATTGCTGAACAGAATCTCAACGGGTCGCGTGTCCATAGTTGTCAATGTGGAAGCGGGTTGCCGCTTCATCGGCCGATGGAACAAAACCTGGGTTCGATCTCATAGGCTAGATGCGCGCCCCCAGGCGAGGTTGACCTGGCGCAAGCCCGGGTCATGCATCCAGTTCGTCGATGGAGTGCCGCGGGTTTTCGCCGGACTCGCTGCATAGGCTGTCGAGCGCGTGCGCCATGCGCTTGTGCAGTGGAAACACCACCCTCACCCGAAAGCCGGTGCCATCCTCCTGTTCAGTCTGTGCAGCGCCACCCAGCAGGCGCGCGCGCTCGCGAATACCGATCAGGCCGAGGCCGGAGCGCGCGCAAGGCAGCGCCAGCGACGGGCTGTGCACGCCGTTGTCGACGATGCTCACCTCGCACGTGGCACCCGTTTTCCGCAAGCGGATCCTGACCGCTGTTGCGTGTGCGTGCCTGACAACGTTGGTCAACGCTTCCTGAATGATGAGGAACAGGGCATTGGCCGTGCGCCCATCAAAATCAATCGGCTCCACGTCGAGTGTGACCGGAATCTGATAGCGCGCCTCGAAGTCCGTGACCATCCAATGCACAGCCGGCACCAGGCCAAGCTCATCCAGCACCTGTGGGCGGAGGTCCATGCAGATGCGCCGGAGGGAGATCTCCGCTGCGTCAATATTTGCCTGAATGCCAGCCAGACCGTCTTTACATTGAACGTGCCCTGCCCACCGAAGCTGCGCGGACAGCGCTGCACAGTCTTCATGCAGCGTTTTCAACCGACGTCCGAGGCTCTGGTTGAGCCCGTCCGCAATGCGCCGCTGCTCTTCCTCGCGCACGACGAGGATGGAATCCGCAAGGTAGCGAAGCTCCTCCTGCGAGCGGCTCAATGCCTTGGCAGCCTTCAGGCGCTCCGTGATGTCGCGCAGCATGATCGTGTACAGCTTCTTCCCGTCTTCTTCCGAATGCGAGATGGACGCCTCGATCGGGAACTCGTGGCCGTCGGCATGCAGCGCAAACACTTCCCGCTGGCCCGCCATCCTGCGCTCGCTCGAGGGCGTCACGCCAAAGCGCTGCACCAGCTTCCGATGCGCCTCACGAAAACGCTGCGGGATCAATTGTTCAATGGGGGCGCCAAGCACGTCTTCGGCGCGGTATCCAAATAAGCCCTCGGCCCTCGGATTGAACAGGACAATGCGCTGCGACTCGTCGATCGTGATGATCGCCTCCATCGAGGCACGGATGATTCCCTCAAGGCGGTGACGATTGCGCTCCACCCGCTGCGCACTCTGGCATGCCGAAGCAACAAGGCCCCGGATTTCCTCCAGATAATGTGCGTAGCTGTACGACACGGCGCCGACCGGTATCGAGATGAAAATGAAGGCCCACCAACCATTGGCGGAAATAATCCACTGCTCCAACTGCAGATAAGCCCCGAGCAAACCGGCAATCACTGCAGGGGCAAGTATCCAGTCCATTAACGTGATGGCACGCGAGGTCAGGCGTTTCAGACCGGCATCTGGAACAGGATTCGTCCGCTTGCTCATCAGATTCAGAAGGGAAACGGCGGTACATCTGATTAAAGTATGCCGGTCGATCTCGCATTACCAGTACCCACACAGTTAGAAGACACGCAATTCCCATAGACCGGACGCCGTATGCCAGAAATCCAAAGGATGGATGGACATTCTCCTGCCGGATGCCCTTGCTCGCGCCCGCGCACCATTTTTTCTGACGCACCGCGTGCTTTCGGCAACGCTATTTCCGGCATGCGAATTCGCCGCGACTGACCCTCGTCCAAATCGATTGACCGTCATCAACCCGCCGCGAAACCACGGACGAATAATGGGTTTGTGCGCGCTTTTTAAAAGCCCACATGCGATCACCCGAAGCACATTTCGTGGAGCAGAAAAGTGGCGGTATCGTTGGATATCTCGTTTCAGGACGTGCCTTACTCCAAAGACATTGAGGAGGCAGTCATTCAGCAATCCAATCAGCTCGATCACCTCAGCGAAGTCATTGCGCGCTGTCGTGTGTGCGTGATTCGGGGCCAGAAGCCATTGCCGGAACGCAAGACCATCAATGTGCGCATCGACGTCATGACACGTCACCATTCGCATGTCTGCGGCATAGGGTCCGACGCAAACGCCGGCGTCGCGCTTCGAGATGCCTTTGCCCACGTGGTGCGGCTGCTGGACGGCACCGCGCTCCCGGGCAGCGAGCCTGCTGCCGCATTGACGCGATTCGGGTGACGCATGCGTTCTTCAATCCGCGCAGAAAGAGGATGGGTCGACATTCGCACCCGGCGCAGAAAAGACCGGCGCTGGGATTGCGAGTGCAGATTCGTTGCGCCGAACGGCGATTGCTTTTCGTGGACCCCGACGGTCAATACCGAGGGCTATGGCTCCCGGGACGATGCGATCGAGGCTGGGATCGCGCTCGGCAGATCGCTGGCTGCATGGCTTGCCGCTGCGCCGAACGACTGTTGCCATTGACAGCCCCGCTCGGCCGCGCCCGATGGGCGTCTGCGCCGAAAGCCGACACGCCCATCATGGCCAGCAACGCCATTCCCATGTCAGACCCCATGCGATCAATTGCGAAGGTGCGCCACGGCTTCTGTTGATCGGTATCAATCGGCCCGTCCATGCGCGCACGAAGATGAAGATTCAACCTGCGCGGAGACAGCGCGTCTCCTGACGCGCAAGCATGTGGAGTCCCGACCGGGTCGTGTCACCTGGACGGCCGCTGGCCGGGCCATCCACGCAGGGCAGCAGGCCATTGTTTGACGAGGCCGCCGTCCCGGTGCAGCCAGCGCGGCACGGCAGTCCACAGCAAGGGCCAAGCCATCATGACAGCCAAGACACTCGTGTTCCATCAAACCGCCCGCCGGATGATGCTCAACGGCATCGATCTGCTGGCCCGTGCCGTCAAGGTGACCCTGGGGCCAGGCGGACGCAACGTCATCATCGAGCGGCCAGGCATCGGCCCGATGGTGGCCAATTCAGGCGTGGTGGTTGCCCGCGCCATCTCACTGCGCGAACCGTTTGCCGACATGGGCGCAAGATTGCTCTGCGAGGCCGCGGTGCGCACCAGCGAGGTGGCGGGGGATGGCACCACCACGGCCACCACGTTGGCACATGCCATCGTGGCCGAAGGCGTCAAATACGTCGAGGCGGGTCACGACCCGATGCAGCTCAAGCGCGGGATTGAAGCTGCGGGCGCACTCGTGGCGAGCCGCCTGCGCGACATGGCCAAGCCCTGCACCACGGTTGACGAGATGCGGCAGATCGCCACGATCTCGTCCAGCGGAGACCAGACGGTCGGCTCGCTCGTCGCGCAGGCGGTCGAACAGGTGGGCAAGGACGGTGCCATCAGCGTTGAAGATGGCTCCAAGCTCGACGACCAGTTGGAGATCGCCAAGGGCGCGCGCGTCGATCGCGGCTTTCTCTCGCCCTTCTTTGCCACCACGGAGAGCCGCGCGGTTGTGCTGGAAAACGCCTGGGTCCTGCTGTGCGATGCCACGATTGCGTCGATCGCGCAGTTGCTGCCGTTGCTCGAAGCGGTGTCCGGCACAGGCAAGCCGCTGCTCGTCATTGCCAACGATGTGGAAGGCGAAGCGCTGGCCACGCTTGTCGTCAACAACCTGCGCGGCGCGCTCAAGAACTGCGCCGTCCGCTCGCCCGGCTTTGGCGACTCGCGCTCCGAGCAGCTGGCCGATCTGGCCGCCTTGACGGGCGCGACCGTCATCTCGCCGCAAACCGGCGTGTCGCTCGAGCATGCGACGCTCGACCAACTGGGGCAGGTGCATCGGGCGGAAACCACCAAGGACGCCACCACGCTCATCGCCGGCGACACCGTCAAGGCCGACGTCGAGCGCCGCATTGCGCTGCTGCGCGCGCAGCTTGACGAAGCCAAGTCGGACTATGACCGCGAACAGCTTCAACACCGGCTTGCCAGGCTGAGTGGCGGCGTTGCGGTCATCAAGGTGGGCGCCGCCACGGAGACTGCGCTGCACGAGCGCAAGAACCGCTTCCAGGATGCCCTGCATGCCACGCGCGCCGCCGTCGAGGAGGGCATTGTGCCCGGCGGCGGCGTCGCCCTGCTGCGCGCCCAGTCTGCGATTGATACCTGGAAAGCGCCCAACGCCGAGCAGGGTGCGGGAGCCCGCATCGTGCACACCGCATTGGCCGCACCCATGCTGCAGATCGCGGCCAATGCCGGGGCCGACGCGCAGGCAGTGGTCCACCAGGTCCTTGCCGGTACCGGTTCGCACGGCTACGACGCAGCCACGGACCGCTACGGAGACATGCTCGAGCTGGGCGTGGTCGATCCTGTCAAGGTCGTGCGCACGGCCTTGCAGAACGCCATCTCGATCGCCGCCCTGCTCCTGACCACCGATTGCATGGTCGCCGAGCTGCGGCTCGAACCGGCGCAAGCAAGTGACGAGACCATCGGTTCGATGCACTTCGACAGCGGATACGCCTAGGAAAGGCGCGCCCCACCCACCGTCACCGATCGAGCGCTCTCATGGCCACCTCTCCCATCTGCACGTCGCCGCTCCTCACCGACCTGTATGAACTCACCATGATGCAGGCGTATCGGGATGCCGGCATGGACGGTATCGCGAGCTTCGAATTCTTTGTCCGCAAGCTCCCGCCCGGGCGGAACTTCCTCATGGCGGCGGGGCTGGAGCAGGTCCTGGATTTCCTGGCCAGCCTGCGCTTCAGTGAGGACGAGGTGGCATCGCTCGCAGCGCTCGGGCGGTTCGACGACGCGTTCCTGCAGTCGCTGCTCGACCTGCGCTTCACGGGCGATGTGCATGCCATGCCGGAGGGCACGCTCTTCTTTCCGGACGAGCCGATCCTGCGCATCGTCGCGCCGCTGCGCGAGGCACAACTGGTGGAGAGCCGCGTCATGAACCTGCTCCATTACGAAACGCTCGTCGCCAGCAAGGCTGCGCGCGTTGCGCTCGCCGCGCAGGGACGGCTGCTGGTGGACTTCGGTCTGCGCCGTGCGCACGGCGCAGAGGCCGGCATGCTGTCGGCTCGCGCCAGCTACCTTGCGGGCTTCTCGGGCACCGCCACGCTGCTCGCGGGCGTGCGCTACGGCATACCGGTGTACGGAACCATGGCCCATGCGTATGTGCAGGCCCATCGCGATGAAGCGCAGGCCTTCGAATCGTTCGCGCGTTCGCAACCCACCAACACCACGCTGCTGATCGATACCTACGACACGGAAGCGGCCGCAAGAAAGGTCGTGGAACTGGCCCGCAAGCTGCGCGGTGACGGCATCACCATCCAGGCCGTCCGGCTGGACAGCGGCGATCTCGATTGGCATGCCAGGCAGGTTCGGCAGATTCTGGATGAGGGCGGCGCCCCGGAAATCAGCATCTTCGCCAGCGGCAATCTGGACGAGTATCGCGTCCGGGATCTCGTCCGGGGTGGTGCCCTCATCCACGGTTTCGGTGTCGGCACCCGCATGAACACGTCGGCCGACGCCCCCTACCTGGATTGCGCCTACAAGCTGACCGAGTATGCGGGCTTGCCACGCCGCAAACGCTCCGAAGGCAAGGCGACGTGGCCCGGCCGCAAGCAGGTGTACCGCCGTTACACCCCCACAGGCAGGATCCTTGGCGATGCGCTGACCATCGAAGGAGACCAGTGCGAGGGCGTGCCGCTGTTGCAGCCCTATGTCCGCGCAGGCGAACGCGTGCAAGCGCTGCCATCACTGGAAGCTGCTCGCGTCCATGCGCAGGCGCAACTGAATGCCCTGCCGCCGCACCTGCGCGCACTGGAGGCCGGTGAGCCCTACCCCGTGCTGGTCCGGCAGGCGCTCGTCGAACTGGCGCGGATGGCAGACGATATTGCTGCCGGCCGCCCGCGCCACTGATCGCATCGGCCTGCACGGCCGCATGTTCGGGCGCCTGCGACGATCCGTCTCCGGCCAACGATTGGAAACGGACCACGGCACGACACAACAGGCAGCAAGACCGTGATTCAACCCGCCCCGGCCGCACCCTCGAAGAGAACGTTGTTCTCCAGATGGATGTGCTCCATCAGGTCTTCCCGGAACGCGCGCAAGCCCAGATAGAGCGCCCGCCACGTGGTGCAGGCCCCGCGCGGCAGGGTGATGTCGTTGGTCAGCGTCATCAGTTGCTGCAAGGCGTCGCCGTGCTGGTCGTGCTCCATGCGCATCACGGCGATGGGGCCACCGGCCCGCGAACCATGGCCACGCGACAGCATCGGAAACAGGATCTGCTCCTCCTTCTGCATGTGGCTCTCCAGTTCCTGCTGCATGCCGTCGAGCAGGTCGGCCAGGCCCACCGGGCAATCCTCCCGGTCGCCATGGACATGCTCAACGCGGCGCGCGAGGCGGATCAGTTCGGGTAATTGCTCACGGTGGCGATCGTGAAAACGCTCGACGATGTGGTCGATCAGCATGCTGGGCGACACCGTCGTCCAGTCCACGACCTGATCCGGCGTGACCGCTGCGTTCAATGCCTCCAGACGTTCCGCGATCGGCCCAGCGTCGATACCTCTGGCCTGTGCCGCTTCACGCAGGCTGTGCTGGCCGCCGCAGCAGAAATCGAGCTGGTATTCGTGAAAGATGCCGGTGGCGCCCGGAATGTTGCGAGCCAAGTGTCCCAGCGGCTGGTCGAGTAACGCCATGTTGTGCTCCTGTGCAAAGTCAGTGTGGGGTGAAAGCCATGCCCGGATCTTGCGAATTGCATGCCAGATTTTTCGCTCGGCAAATCAATGGGTTGAGATACGCGGGGTAGAATTCACCGTCTCATGATCAAGGTATCTTTCACCCTTTCAGGGTCATTTCAACCATGATTGATCGCCTGCTCTTGACCGACCTGGTTGCCGATCTGCCGCCCGCTGTCCGCATGCAGCGACTGGTGGGCAGCCTGCGCACGCACTTTCGCTGCGGGGCCGTAGCGTTGCTGAAACTCGAGGAAGACCACCTGCGGCCGGTGGCCGTGGATGGCCTGGTGCGCGATGCGCTGGGCCGGCGCTTCGTGGTCGGACAGCACCCGCGGCTGGCCGCCATCCTGGCGCGACATGGCGTGACATGCTTCCACCACGACAGCACCCTGCCCGATCCATACGACGGGCTCATTGACGAACAGGCAGGCGTGCCATTGCCGGTGCACGACTGCATGGGTCTCGGCTTGCAGGTGGAGGGCCGGCCCTGGGGCGTGCTGACGCTGGACGCGCTCAAGGTCGGCACGTTTGACGAGGATGCGCAGGCCGAACTGGGCCGCCTGGCTGTCGTGGTGGAAGCGGCCGCGCGTACCACGCGGCTCGAGGCGGAGATCCGTGCGCTGCGTGCCACGCGCGCTGATTCGCCCGCCGGCGACGCCACCACCGACGCAAGCGAAATCGTTGGCCAGAGCCCTGCCATCCACCAGTTGCTGCACGAGCTGGAAGTGGTGGCCGATTCTGAACTGCCGATCCTCGTGCTGGGCGAGACCGGCGTCGGCAAGGAGCTGTTTGTCCACCGTCTGCATCGCCTGTCGCGCCGGCGCGATCGTCCGCTGGTGCATGTCAATTGCGCGGCGCTGCCGGAGTCGCTGGCAGAGAGCGAACTGTTTGGCCATGTCAAAGGCGCCTTCTCGGGCGCCACGGGAGAGCGCCCCGGTCGCTTTGAGGCGGCGGACGGCGGCACCCTGTTCCTGGACGAGGTCGGTGAACTGCCGCTCACGGTGCAGGCGAAGCTGCTGCGCGCCCTGCAGAACGGCGAGATCCAGCGGCTCGGCGCCGACCGCCCCCGCCACGTCGACGTACGGGTCATTGCAGCGACCAACCGCAACCTGCGCGAGCGCGTGCGCGATGGCGCGTTCCGGGCCGACCTCTATCACCGGCTGTCGGTGTATCCGGTGCCGATTCCGCCGCTGCGCGAACGCGGTAACGACATCCTGCTGCTCGCTGGCCGGTTTCTGGAGCACAACCGGGCGCGTCTCGGCTTGCGCAGCCTGAGGCTCAGCCCGGATGCCGAGCGCGCCCTGCGCAGCTATCCATGGCCCGGAAACGTGCGCGAGCTGGAACACGTGATCAGCCGCGCCGCGCTCAAGGTACTGAGCCGGGGCGCGCGCCGCGATGACATCGTGACGCTGGGTGCCGAGCTGCTCGACCTCGACACGGAGGTCGCCTCACCCGACACGTCATCGCCCGACGTGCCGCAGGATGTCCGCCCCGGCACGCCCCTGCGCGACGCCGTTGCCGACTTTCAGCGACGCTGCATCGAATCGGCATTGGCCGCGCACGATGACAACTGGGCGCGGGCGGCGCGGGCCCTCGGGCTGGATGCAAGCAACCTGCACAAACTGGCAAGACGCCTGGGGCTGAAACCGGCGGACGGTTGATCGAGCAGATCGTCATGCGCTCCGTGTGCCCGTGGTGCACCCATGCTGTCGAAATGGGCTTTGAAGCGCTGCGCGCGTGCGCGATTGACAGGGGTCAACTGATTCGAAAATCGATCCGTCCCGGACCTTCCAACCACAATATCTAGTGCTAGCCTTACCTCCATACCACTATATGTAGGGGGTTTCATGGCTTGCACACAGGTCACCAAACGTGACGGTTCATTGGCTGCCTTTGATGGGCAGAAGATCCACCGCGCCATGGCTGCGGCCGGCCAGGCCACGGGTGAATTCGACACGCAGGAAGCACAACGCCTGAGCCTCTACGTGGTGGATCAGGTGAGCGCGTTGGATTGCCCGGGCATCGAGGCGATCCAGAATCACGTTGAAGAAACCCTGGTCGACGCGGGTTACTGGCGCACGGCGCGCGCCTACATCGTCTATCGCGAACAGCACGCCCGCCTGCGCGCGCTCAAGCACACGCTGGTCGATGTCGAGAGCACGATGGACGAGTACCTCCAGCAGCGTGACTGGCGGGTGAATGCCAACGCCAATCAGGGCTACAGCCTGGGCGGCCTCATCCTGAACGTGGCGGGCAAGGTCACGGCCAACTACTGGCTCTCGCACGTCTACAGCCCCGAGGCCGGAGCCGCGCACCGCGAGGGTGACATCCACATCCACGATCTCGACATGCTGTCGGGCTACTGCGCAGGGTGGTCGTTGCGTCAATTGCTGACCGAGGGCTTCAACGGGGTGCCAGGCAAGGTCGAGGCCACGCCGCCGCGCCACATGTCGGCGGCCATCGGGCAGATCGTCAACTTCCTCGGCACGCTGCAGAACGAATGGGCAGGCGCGCAGGCCTTCAGTTCGTTCGATACGTATATGGCGCCCTTCGTGCGCCGCGACGCGATGTCCTACACGGCGGTCCGGCAGGCCATGCAGGAGCTGATCTACAACCTCAACGTACCCAGCCGCTGGGGCACGCAAACACCGTTCACGAATCTGACTTTCGACTGGACCTGTCCGGCCGACCTGCGCGAACAGGTTCCCTACATCGGCGGCGAAGAGATGCCCTTCACCTACGGCGATCTCCAGCCCGAGATGGACATGATCAACCGGGCCTACATCGACGTCATGATGGCCGGCGATGCCAAGGGGCGCGCGTTCACCTTCCCCATCCCGACCTACAACATCACGCCCGATTTCGATTGGGATCACCCGAACACCACGCTGCTGTTCGAGATGACAGCGCGGTACGGCCTGCCCTACTTCCAGAACTTCCTCAACTCCGATCTTGAGCCGCACATGGTGCGCTCCATGTGCTGCCGCCTGCAGCTCGACCTGCGCGAGCTGCT
>JAGWNU010000121.1 GCA_028871175.1 Burkholderiaceae bacterium
TGAACCCGCGCGGCGTCAAGCGCAAGATGAGCAACTTCAATGTTCGGCATCGCGGCGCAGCGCTCCATTTGCGGCATCAGCCAGTGCCGGTGCTTCGTATCTGAACAGTATTTGGGCTAACCCAGCGATTTGGGTGACGGACGGGCGCTGCGCAGCCAACAGCCGGACGTATCGGGCACAAAGCCGAAGGCCGCAGCCTCGTCGGCCGCCAGCGCTGCCGGCGGCAGCAGGGTGTGGAGTATGCCATGTGCGCTGACGTACTCATTGACGGCGGACAGCGCGACATCAAGCACCGTCGTACCGCCGGACAAGACCATCACGCCGACCGGCAGCCACGCCACCAAGCCGCCCAGAACGAGGTGGGGCACAAGCGTCATGGGCACAACGCCAACCGGCGCCTCGCCGGATTCAACGAGCATGCATGGATGCATGGCGGGCTGGGCCAACAGCGTATCAACGGCGTGTGCCAGCTGCAGCGCAGCCCCCATCGGCGCAATGGCGGCCAGCAGGCGCGACCGGTCTTCCGGCGTGGCGAGGCGGGTGGAAAGCATCATGGGCGGCGTTGGGCGAAGGCGCCATTGTCATGCAGCGGCCGCATAGGCGTCGACCACGCAGGCACTTCTTTTGTGGATAGCCTGCCAACAGGCTGGTGAAAACGCTCCATCGGACGCCTTGCCATGGACGACCCCGCCCGCGCCCTCCCCTGCAATTGCCGCCGTGGCCGCCCGAGTGGCGAATGCCTGGCGCCAAAAACTAAAAGGCCCTGCCGGGGATCACCCGGCAGGGCCTCTATTTTATTTAGCATCTCCACCGTTTCGTGCGGTGTGTGCTGTCGTCTCCTCGCTCCCGCCTCATTTATCTCGTGCGAAAACCGTAACGAGACTGTAAAAGATGCACCGCAATGCAGCAACTAGAGCAAACCCTTACGGTGCAAGGGGCACCAAGTTGCCGCGTCCAACCCAAAACGGCCGGTATCTTCGCGCATTGTGACGTCAGCGCCGCAACCACGGCACGCGAGCCGCGATCTCGCCCATGATGCCGCGGCGGAACGTCAGCACGCAGATCACGAAGATCGCGCCCGTTACCGTCGTGACCGATTCCCCGAGGATGTTGAACCCGTCGATGCCGGTCACGCCTGCCAGGAAAGTGCCGATGTCGCCGAGCTTGTTTTCCAGCGCGATCACCAGCGCCGCGCCCAGCAGTGGGCCCGACAGGATGCCCAGACCGCCCACCAGCGTCATCAGGATGACCGAGCCGGACATCGACCAGTGCACATCGGTCAGCGTTTCGAAACCGAGCACCAGCGTCTTGAGCGAACCGGCCAGGCCGGTCAGCGCCGCGGACAACACGAAGGCCAGCAGCTTGAAGCGGTCGGTGTCGTAGCCGAGGGAGGTGGCACGCGGCTCGTTCTCCTTGATGGCCTTGAGGATCTGCCCGAACGGCGAGTGGATCGTGCGCACAATCAGCAGGAAAGCCAGCACCACGATGACGAGCACGACGTAATACAGCGTCAGGTCGGAAGACAAGTCCAGCACGCCGAACAGCTTGCCGCGCGGCACGCCCTGCAGGCCGTCCTCGCCGCCGGTGAACGGTACCTGCAGGCAGAAGAAGTACAGCATCTGCGCCAGCGCCAGCGTGATCATCGAGAAGTAGATGCCCTGGCGACGGATCGCCAGCAGGCCCACGACCAGGCCGATCAAGGCGCCCGCCGCGGTACCGGCCAGCAGACCCAGCTCCGGCGTCACGTTCAGGTCGCGCATCAGGTAGCCCGCCACGTAGCCGGCGCCCCCAAAGAAGGCCGCGTGCCCGAACGACAGCAGCCCGGTGTAGCCCAGCAGCAGGTTGAACGCGGACGCAAACAGTGCAAAGCACAGCAGCTTGGCGACGAACACCGGATACGCGCCCACCAGCGGTGCCGCAATGAGCGCCACCAGCAGCAGGCCGTACAGGACGTATTTGAAGGAAGAGGTGTTTTGCATAGTGCCGCTTCGCTTATTTCTCTTTACCGAACAGGCCGGCCGGACGCACCAGCAAGACCAGCACCATGATCACGAACACCACGGTGGACGACGCCTGCGGATAGAACACCTTGGTCAGCCCCTCGATGACGCCCAGGACAAGGCCGGTGATGATCGAACCCATGATCGAGCCCATGCCGCCGATCACCACCACCGCAAACACGGTGATGATCAAGCTCTGACCCATCAGCGGCGAGATCTGGATGACCGGCGCCGCCAGCACGCCCGCGAACGCCGCCAGCGCCACGCCAAAGCCGTAGGTGAGCGTGACCATCAGCGGCACGTTCACACCAAAGGCTTCGACCAGCTTCGGGTTCTCGGTACCTGCCCGCAGGTAGGCGCCCAGCTTGGTCTTCTCGATCATGAACCACGTGGCGAAGCACACGACCAGCGAGGCCACCACCACCCACGCACGGTAATTCGGCAGGATCATGAAGCCAAGATCGGTCGCGCCCTGCAGCAGTTCAGGCGTGTCATACGGCAGGCCCGACACACCGTAGATGGCGCGGAATACCCCCTCGATGACGAGCGTCACGCCCAGCGTGAGCAACAGGCCATAGAGATGATCGAGCTTGTAGATGAAGCGCAGCAGCGTGCGTTCGATCACCATACCCAGCACGCCGATCACCAGGGGGGCCAGCACGAGCATCGCCCAATACGGCACGCCCAGGTACGAGAAGCCCATCCACGTGAGCACCGCCCCCAGCATGAACAGCGCACCGTGCGCGAAATTGATGACGTTGAGCAGCCCGAAGATGACCGCAAGGCCCAGGCTCAACATCGCATAGAACGAACCGTTGACCAGGCCCAGCAGCAGCTGGCTGAGCATGGCCGGTAGCGGAACACCAAAGATTTCCATCGCGGTCAGGAAGAGAACACCACACCAACAACGTTGACCGCGCCGCCACCCATGGGGGCAGCGGCGCCGGTACTTACCTGCTTACTTCTTCAGCAGCGAGCACTTCGACTCAGCCGGCGTCGTGAAAGCCTGTTCGCCCGGGATCGTCGCCACGACCTTCAGGTAGTCCCACGGCTTCTTCGACTCGGCCGGGGTCTTCACCTGCAGCAGGTACATGTCGTGGATGGCGCGACCGTCCTGACGGATGTAGCCCTTCGTGTAGAAGTCGTCGATCTTGGTCTTCTTGAGCTGTGCGATGACCTTGTCCGGGTCATCCGTGCCGGCAGCCGCCACGGCCTTGATGTAGTTCGACACCGCCGAATAGTCCGCGGCCTGCAGGCTGCTCGGCATCTTCTTCATCTTCATGAAGTAGCGGTTGGCGAACTTGCGCGTGGCGTCGTTCATGTCCCAGTACCAGCTGTCGGTCATCAGCAGGCCCTCGGCCGTCGGCAGGCCCAGGCTATGCACGTCGTTGATGAACATCAGCAGGCCGGCGATCTTCATCGTCTTGGTGATGCCGAATTCCTTGGCCGCCTTGATCGAGTTGATCGTGTCGCCGCCGGCGTTGGCCAGGCCCAGGATCTGTGCCTTCGACGCCTGCGCCTGCAGCAGGTACGAAGAGAAGTCGGAGGCCGACAGCGGGTGCTTGACCGAGCCCACCACCGTACCGCCATTGGCCTTGACCACGGTCGTCGTGTCGTTCTCCAGCGAGTGGCCAAACGCGTAGTCCGCCGTCAGGAAGAACCACGACTTGCCGCCCTGCTTGACCACTGCGCTGCCGGTGCCCTTGGCCAGGGCCACGGTGTCGTACGCATAGTGGATCGTGTACGGCGTGCATTCTTCGTTGGTCAGACGCGCCGTGCCGGCACCGATGTCGATGAACACGCGCTTCTTCTCGGCGGCCACCTTGTTCATGGCCAGGCCGGTGGCGGAGTTCGTGCCGCCCAGCAGCATGTCCAGGCCCTGCTGGTCCATCCATTCACGCGCCTTCGAGGCGGCGATGTCGGCCTTGTTCTGGTGGTCGGCCGTGACCAGTTCGATCGGCTTGCCGAGCACCTTGCCGCCCGCATCCTCGATCGCCATCTTGACCGCCTCGATGCCGCCCTGCCCGTCGATGTCGGCATACAGGCCCGAGAGATCGGTGATGAAGCCGATCTTCACCTTGTCGCCGCTCACCTGCGCATGCGCGCCGAATGCCGCGAGGCCCAGCCCCGCCGCCATCAATGCACCAGCCAGCTTCTTGAGTGTCATGGTCTTGTCTCCTGTGTCGTAAGCGCCGGTCGGGTGACCCTGGCGCAAAGGTCAAGCAAAGCAATCAAACGCCGAGCAACTCGTGCAGCACCGGCATCTTGTCCTGCAACTGCGCCGCCTCGAAACGCTCAACAATGCGGCCGTGTTCCATCACATAAAAGCGGTCTGCCAGCGGCGCGGCAAAACGGAAGTTCTGCTCCACCATCACCACCGTATAACCGCGCTTCTTGAGCATCAGGATCATGCGGGCCAGCGCCTGCACGATCACCGGCGCCAGCCCTTCGGAAATCTCATCGAGCAGCAGCAGGTTCGCACCGGTACGCAGGATGCGCCCGACCGCCAGCATCTGCTGCTCGCCGCCCGACAGCCGCGTACCCTGGCTCTGGCGACGCTCCTTCAGGTTCGGGAACATCTCGTAGATCTCGTCGATGCTCATGCCGGCGTTGCCGCCCTTCGCCACCTGGCCTTTCAGCACCGGCGGCAGCATCAGGTTCTCTTCGCACGAGAGGCTCGAAAAGATGCCGCGCTCTTCCGGGCAGTAACCAATGCCGCAGTGAGCGATCTTGTGCGTCGACAGGTCGATGGTCTCGACGCCACGGCCGCTCGCATCGTGCACCACGATGGAGCCCTTGCGCGTGCCGACCAGGCCCATGATGGCGCGCAGCGTGGTGGTACGGCCGGCGCCATTGCGGCCAAGCAGCGTGACGACCTCACCCCGGTTCACGGTCAGGTCGACGCCATGCAGGATGTGCGACTCGCCGTACCAGGCGTGCAGGTCCTTGATCTGGAGCGCGGGCGTGCTCATGCAATGTTCTCGTGTGTTCGGGTCAAGCGTTCGGTGTTGCCGCGTCCCGCCGTATCGACGACGGGGCTGCGCCAGCCAGTGGCCTCAATGGCCTTCCAGAGCCGCATCGGCGGTGCCCATGTAGGCTTCCATCACCTGCGGATTCTTCGAGACTTCCTCATACGGGCCTTCGGCCAGGATCTGGCCGCGCTGCAGGACGGTGATCTTGTCGGCGATGGACGACACCACGTTCATGTTGTGCTCGACCATCAGGATCGTGCGGCCCTCGGCCACGCGTTTGATCAGCTCCTTCACGCGGTCCACATCTTCGTGCCCCATGCCTTGCGTGGGCTCGTCGAGCAGCATCAGTTCCGGCTCCATTGCCAGCGTGGTGGCGATCTCCAGCGCGCGCTTGCGGCCATACGGAAGCTCCACCGTCACGGTGTGCGCAAACTGCGTCAGGCCGACCTGATCGAGCAGCTCCATCGCGCGGTCGTTCAGCACACTCAGCGACTGCTCGCTGCGCCAGAACGCGTAGGCCGTGCCAAGCTGCCGCTGCAGTCCGATCCGAACGTTTTCCAGCACGCTCAGATGCGGAAACACCGCAGAAATCTGGAACGAGCGGATCACGCCCCGTCGTGCAATCTGCGCCGGCTTCTCTGCCGTGATGTCGACACCGTTGAACAAGATGTTGCCGCGCGTGGGCACCAGAAACTTGGTCAGCAGATTGAAGCAGGTCGTCTTGCCGGCACCGTTCGGGCCGATGAGTGCATGGATGGACCCGCGCCGCACGCGCAGGTTGACGTCGGACACGGCGGTAAAGCCCTTGAAGGCTTTCGTGAGTCCGCGCGTTTCGAGAATGATGTCCTGCGCCATGATTCCCTCTTGTCTCCCGCCATTTTTTATGTAGCGGCTGATTGTCAACGCCTGTTGCGTTGCAAAACATCGGGGTTTGTACCGAGGCGGATTACACCTCGCTTACGGTGCGTAAATCCGCGCCGGCATTGGCTTTGCGGGCCGCCGGCGGGTTACGTAGAGTTACGTATCGGAGCAATACGGATTGCATCTCATCGGACACGGGCCGTGTGTCATGCCTGTGTCATCGAGATTCAGACCGCTACCGCTTCGCTGCGCGCACGCGCCTTGCGCGCGGCGCGAATCATCTCCGCCGCCTTCTCCGCAATCATGATCGTCGGCGAGTTGGTATTGCCCGAGGTGATGGTCGGCATGACCGACGCATCGACCACGCGCAGGCCTTCGATGCCGCGCACGCGCAGCTGCGCATCGACCACCGCATCCACGTCGTCCGCGCGCCCCATGCGGCACGTGCCGACCGGATGGAAGATGGTCGTGCCGATCTCGCCGGCGGCGCGGGCAAGCTCGTCATCGGTCTGGAGTGCCGCGCCGGGCAGATATTCCTCGGGCCGGTATTTCGCCAGGGCCGGCTGCGCGACAATGCGACGCGTCAGGCGCAGCGAATCGGCCGCTACCTTGCGGTCTTCCTCGGTCGACAGATAGTTCGGTGCGATGACGGGCGCGGCAAACGGGTCGGCCGACGTGACATGCACCGTGCCGCGCGAGGTCGGCCGCAGGTTGCACACGCTCGCGGTAAAGGCGTTGAACGCATGCAGCGGTTCGCCAAACTTGTCGAGCGAGAGCGGCTGCACGTGGTATTCCACATCAGGCCGCGCCACCGACGGATTCGAGCGCGCGAACACGCCCAGCTGCGACGGCGCCATGCTCATCGGTCCGCTCTGGTTGAAGGCGTACTGCATGCCGATCAGAGCCTTGCCCCACCAGTTCGATGCGCGCGTATTGAGCGTCGGCACACCATGCACCTTGACCACGCTTCGGAGCTGCAGATGGTCCTGCAGGTTCTCACCCACACCGGGCAGCGCCTGCCGCACGGGGATGCCAAGTGCCTGCAGCCGCTCCGGCTGCCCGATGCCCGCCAGCTCCAGCAACTGCGGCGAGTTGATCGCGCCGGCGGAGAGGATGACCTCTTCCCGCGCGGCCACCGTGCAGTCCTGCCCCGCGCCCCGATACGTCACCCCCGTGCAGCGCTTGCCCTCGAACGTGAGCGCACGCACCTGCGCCCCCGTGACAATGGTCAGGTTCGGCCGCTGCGATGCGGGCCGCAGGAAACCCTTGGCCGTATTCCAGCGGATGCCGCGCTTCTGATTGACCTCGAAATAGCCGACGCCGAAGTTGTCGCCGCGGTTGAAGTCGCTCGTGCGCGGAATGCCCGCCTGCACTGCGGCCTCGATGAACGTCTCGAGTACCTGCCAGTGCAGGCGCTGGGGCTCGACACGCCATTCGCCGTCAGCGCCGTGCCATGTGTTTGCGCCGCCGTGGTGATTCTCGCTCGCCTTGAACAGCGGCAGCACCGCATCCCACTTCCAGGAGTCATCGCCGGTGATGGCGGCCCAGCCGTCGTAGTCTTCACGCTGGCCGCGCATGTAGATCATGCCGTTGATCGACGAGCAGCCGCCGAGCACGCGCCCTCGCGGATACCCCAGCGAGCGCCCGTTCAGGCCGGGCTCCTCGCGCGTGCGGTAAAGCCAGTCGGTGCGCGGGTTGCCGATGCAATACAGGTAGCCGACCGGGATGTGGATCCAGTGGTAGTCGTCCTTGCCGCCCGCCTCCAGCAGCAGCACGGAGACGTCGGGGTCACGCGTCAAACGGTTGGCGAGGACGCAACCTGCGGAGCCCGCGCCGATGATGATGTAGTCGTAGGTTTCCATGTCTCCGTGCTTCTTTTCCTGGGTGTCTGCTTTTGTTTTCGTCCTCGGTGCCGCGTCAGATCCGCGAGGCCAACCACGCCGTCATCTTTCCGAGCACCTCGCTACGCAGTGGCTCGGCTTCGTTGAAGATCTCGTGATACCCGCTGTCGAACCACGCCAGCGTCCGCAAGTCTTCCGGGGCATTCGCGTAGAAATCCCGGCTGCCGGACGGATCGACAATCGAATCGGATCCACCCGCCATCAGCAGCATGGGCGCTTCGAGGCGCGGTGCGTCCTGCTGCGCCTGGGCGATGGCGTTGAGCATGAATTCCAGCACGGAAGCGCTGATGGTGCTCTGGACGAGCGGGTCGGCGCGATACGCGGCAGCCACGCTCGGATCATGTGACAGCTTCGCCGGGTCGACCGGGTTGGGCACAGGCAGGCGGGGCGCGAGCGCCGACAGGATGCCGCGCACGATACCTGCCCCGGGCGGCAGCTTCACACGCAGCGCCGGTGACGACAGCAGCACGCCGCGCACCGGCCGGATACGGGCCGTGGTGAAACGCGCCACGATCAGTCCGCCCATGCTGTGCCCGAGCACGAACGGCATCTCATGCCACTCGGCGACAACGGCATCGACGATTTCCGTGAGGTCGGTGAGGTAATTGTCTTGCGCGTCGAGCGCCATGCGCGGGCCGCCGCTCTTGCCGTGGCCGCGCAGGTCGAAGGCCCGCACGCGCAGGCCCAGGTCGGTAAGCACCTTGGCCACATGCGGGTAGCGCCCGCTGTGCTCGGCCATGCCGTGGACGAGGATGACGGTGCCGCGCGGCGCGCCGTTGTCGGGCACGGGCAACCAGGTGCGGACCAGCAATTCAGTGCCGTCCTTCATGCGCTGGCGGGATTCCAGCGCATCGGCCTGAGCGGGGGCTTGCGTCATCGGCGTCTCCTCCTTGGGTTGCCAGATTGTGGCATAGACGCCGCGCGATGCGAGGCTGGGGATTACGCGTGCTGTCAGCGGCAGCAGCCGTCCCCGCCGGCGCCCTCTTCCATCACGCCGGCGACGCCTTCGAGGATCGGACAGTCCGGCCGGTCATCGCCGTGGCATGCATTGGCGAGGGACATGAGCGTGTCGCGCATGCCCTGCAGTTCGCGGATGCGCGCATCCAGATCGGCCACGTGGCGCAACGTGATGGATTTGACGTCAGCACTGGCGCGCTCCCGGTCATGCCAGAGCGAGAGCAACGTGCGGATCTCTTCCAGCGAGAACCCCAGCGAGCGTGATCGTTGAATGAAACGCAGCACGTGCAGCGCACGCGCGTCGTACATACGGTAATTCCCCTCGGTGCGCGGACTGGGCGGGAGCAGGCCAATGCTCTCGTAGTAGCGGATCATCTTCGCGGAGACCCCGCTCGCCTTGGCGGCCTCGCCGATGCTCATGGGACCGGCCGCCAAGCCTTGGGCAGCGCTGAGCTGGGTGCGGGTCATGCCTGCTCTCCGGTGGCGCGCCAGCGGCGCAGCATCAACGCATTGGTCACGACGCTCACGCTGGAAAACGCCATCGCCGCGCCGGCAAAGGTGGGGTTGAGCCACCCGAACGCCGCCAGCGGAATGCCCACCACGTTGTAGACGAAGGCCCAGAACAGGTTCTGGCGGATCTTCGCGACAGTGCGGTGCGACAGATCCAGCGCGTCGCCCACCAGGCGCGGCTCACCGCGCATGAGCGTGATGCCCGCTGCCTGCATGGCGACATCCGTGCCCGTCGCCATGGCGATGCCCACATCGGCCGCCGCGAGCGCCGGCGCATCGTTGATGCCATCGCCGACCATCGCCACCACGTGGCCGCCCTGCTGCCACGCGGCGACACGCGCGGCCTTGTCTTGCGGGAGGACCTGCGCGGCCACTTCGTCGATGCCGAGCGCTTGCGCCACGCTGCGCGCGGCTCCGGCGTTGTCGCCCGTCACCAGCGCAGTGCGAATGCCGCGCCGGCGCAGCTCGGCCACCGCGTCCCTGGCGCCTGGCTTGAGCGCATCTCCAAACGCAATCAGGCCACGCAGCTGCACCGCGCCTTCACTGCTTTGTGCCAGCCACGAGACGGTGTTGCCTTGGGCTTCCAGGGCTTGCGCGCGCGCTTGCAGTGCGCTGCGGTCGAGTCCGAGTTCGTCCATCCAGCGCGCATTCCCGAGCTGCAGCCATGCGCCGCCCACCTTGCCCCGGGTGCCGCGCCCGGCCAGCACTTCGGGCGATTGCGCTGGCGTGATCGAACGGCCTTGCTCCACCACATGGTCCCGCGTGGCCTGTGCCAGCGGATGCGTATTCTCGGCCTGCAGCGCGGCAAGCTGATCGAGTACCGCAACAGGATCCACGCCCGGCGCTGCCTCAATGGCCGTGACGCGGGGCTTGCCGACCGTCAGCGTGCCAGTCTTGTCGAAGACGACGAAGTCAACCTGCTGTGCGCGCTCCAGCGCCTGCGCATCGGCAATCAGGATGCCGCGCCGGGCGCCCGCGCCGGTGCCGGCCATGATGGCGGATGGCGTCGCCAGCCCCAGCGCACACGGACAGGCGATCACCAGCACCGCCACCGCGTTGACGATGGCCGTTTCCCATTCCGGGCCGGCGATGGCCCAGCCTGCCAGCGTAAGCAGTGCTGCCACCAGCACGGCCGGAACAAAGATTGCGCTCACCCGATCCACCAGTTGCTGGATCGGCGGCTTGGCGGCCTGTGCATCTTCGACCAGGCGGATGATGCGCGAGAGCATGGTGTCCGCGCCGATGGCCGTGGTGCGCACCAGCAACACGCCGTCGGTCGCGATCGCACCAGCGGTCACACGATCGCCTTCGCGCTTCGGCACAGGAAGGCTTTCGCCCGTCAGCATCGATTCGTCGACGTGGCTGGCGCCTTCCAGCACGACGGCGTCGACGGGGATGCGCTCGCCGGCGCGCACCGAGACGACATCGCCCACACGCACCTTGGTGATGGGCACATCCCGCAGCGTGCCATCGGCAGCACGCACGCGGGCGGTGTCCGGGCGCAACGCCTGCAGCGCGCGGATGGCCTGGGCTGTCTGCCGCTTGGCGCGCACCTCCAGCCACTTGCCCAGGCGCACCAGCGTGATCACCACGGCGGCGCTCTCGAAGTACAGATGCGGCATGTCATCTGCGCCCGCGCGCCACCAGAGCCACAGCGACAGGCCATAGGCCGCCGACGTCCCCAGCGCGACCAGCAGATCCATGTTGCCGGCGCCCGCGCGCAGCGCTTTCCAGCCAGCCTTGTAGAAACG
>JAGWNU010000349.1 GCA_028871175.1 Burkholderiaceae bacterium
CGAAGATATGTTCGGTATGGCCGCAGTTCGGGCAGCAGTACACCGCCATGTTCTCCACCACGCCGATGATGGGAATGCCCACCTTCTCGAACATCTTCAGGCCCTTCTTGGCGTCGAGCAGCGCGATGTCCTGCGGCGTGGTGACGATCACCGCGCCCGTCACCGGAACCTTCTGCGACAGCGTGAGCTGGATATCGCCCGTGCCTGGCGGCATGTCGACGATGAGGTAATCCAGGTCACGCCAGTTGGTCTGCTTGAGCAACTGCTCCAGCGCAGACGTGACCATCGGGCCGCGCCACACCATCGGATTGTCCTGCTCGATCAGGAAGCCGATCGAGTTGGCCTGCAGGCCATGGCCTTCCATCGGCTCCATGGTCTTGCCATCCGCCGACTCGGGCTGGCCCTGGATGCCCAGCATCATGGGCTGGCTGGGGCCGTAGATGTCGGCATCGAGGATACCGACATTGGCACCCTCGGCGGACAGCGCCAGTGCCAGGTTGACCGCCGTGGTGGACTTGCCCACGCCGCCCTTGCCCGACGCCACCGCGATGATGTTCTTCACATTGGGGAGCAGGTGGACGCCGCGCTGCACGGCGTGCGCCACGATCTTCATCGACACCTGCACGCTCACATTGTCGACGCCCGGTACCTGACGCAGCGCGCCGATCACCAGCTTGCGAATCATGTCGAACTGGCTCTTGGCCGGGTAGCCAAGCTCCACGTCGAGCGACACCTCGCCGCCATCGACCCGGATGTTGCGCACCGACTTGGACGACACCAGGTCGCGTTCGGTATTGGGATCCACCACGCCGCGCAGGGCTTCGGTGATCTGTTCGATGGTTACGCTCAACGTTTGCTCCACAAATCTGATACGAGTAGGGGACAGCCGGAGGGGGCGCCGCGTGAACTTTGCAATGCACTCGCCACTCTACGTGCTGATTTGCTATTGTATTTTGCCGGCGGGAGATTCGCCCGATTCCCCCAAAAACCCTCGGCCCGTCGGTGATCGGCAAACCCAACAAGAACCGAACCCCGTTACTCCTAGGAGAAATCATGAAAGCCAAGCTTATTTCCGTTTCGCTGGTCGCCTTGCTGGCGGCCGGCTGCGCCACCGAGCAGCAGAACCAGACCGCCGTCGGCACGGGCGTGGGCGCGGCCGTGGGCGCTGGCATCGGCGCGCTGGTCGGCAACGGCCGCGGGGCGGCCATCGGCGGCGCGCTCGGCGCGGCAACCGGCGCTGCCGTCGGCTACAACTGGGGCGCCATCAAATCCAAGCTGGCCGGCGACACGGCCGGCACGGGCACGCAAATTTCCGAGCAGCCCGATGGTTCGCTCAAGCTGAACATTCCGAGCCAGGTGTCGTTCGACACCGACAGCGCTGTGATCAAGCCGTCGTTCCGCGGGCCGCTGGATAGCGTGGCACAAACGCTCACGCAGCATCCGGAACTCGCTGCCAACGTGGTCGGCCACACCGACAGCACGGGCAACCCGAACTACAACATGACGCTGTCGCAGAGGCGCGCGCAGAGCGTGGCGGCTTACCTGACGGACCGCGGCGTCGCTCGTAACCGCCTGAGCGCGGAGGGACGTGGCCAGACGCAGCCGGTTGCCGACAATGCCACCGAGGCTGGCCGCGCACAAAACCGTCGCGTCGAAATTTATTTGAAACCAATCCAGGGATGACCCGGTCATAGAAAACGGGTGCCGCTTGCCATGCGTTGCTGGCTCGCGATGTGTGGCTGACCTCCCGGGCGGTACCTGATTTCTCCTCCTTTTCCGTTGTGGAAAGCTGCGCCGGCATTGACCGGCGCTTTTTTTTGCCACGCAAGCTGCGGCGTCGTGCCGCAGCGGACCAGCCCGATCCTTCCCCGAGCGCGTGTGACCGGCTCGACGCCGCCGGGCGCGCTAAAATACGCGTTTCCTCGCGCGCCGCACCTTGTCAGCGGCCCGCCCGCACCTTTCCGGCTTGCCCATGTCCGAACGTCGCATTCTCGTCACTTCCGCCCTGCCCTACGCCAACGGGCCGATCCATATCGGCCACCTGGTCGAGTACATCCAGACCGACATCTGGGTGCGCTTCCAG
>JAGWNU010000007.1 GCA_028871175.1 Burkholderiaceae bacterium
GGGGGGGATCGGGGCGGGTTTCATGCGCAGGGGGCGCCGACGGGACCGGCGCGCTTGAAACGGGCGATGATGTTGCAAACCATGTGAAGCAAACCGTGGGCCACGCGCGAATCAGCGGCCGACCATGTTCTCGGGTCGCACCCAGGTGTCGAACTGCTCTGCCGTGACATAGCCCAGTGCAAGGGCTGCCTCGCGCAGGCTCGTGCCTTCCTTGTGTGCCTTCTTCGCAATCTGTGCGGACTTGTCGTAGCCAATGTGCGGATTGAGTGCCGTCACGAGCATCAGCGAGCGTTGTACCAGCTCGTCGATGCGGCTCCGGTTGGGCTCGATGCCCACGGCGCAGTGGTCATTGAAGCTGCGCATGCCGTCCGCCAGCAGCCGCACGCTGTGCAGGAAGTTGTAGGCAATCATCGGGCGGAACACGTTCAGCTCGAAGTTGCCCGAGGCGCCGCCGACGTTGACGGCGACGTCGTTGCCGAACACTTGTGCACACAGCATCGTCACGGCTTCGCTTTGCGTGGGGTTGACCTTGCCCGGCATGATGGACGAGCCCGGCTCGTTCTCGGGGATGGAGATTTCGCCCAGGCCGCTGCGCGGCCCGCTTGCGAGCCAGCGGATGTCGTTGGCGATCTTGGTGAGGCTGGCGGCCAGGGTCTTCAGCGCGCCATGCGCGTGCACCAGGCCGTCGGCGGAGGCCATGGTCTCGAACTTGTTCGGCGAGGTCACGAACGGCAGGCCGGTCAATTGCGCCAGTTCGGCCGCCACCTGTTCGGCGTAACCGGGAGGCGCGTTCAGGCCCGTGCCGACTGCCGTGCCACCGAGTGCAAGCTCGCACAGATGCGGCAGCGCGGCGTTCAGGTGCATTTCGTTGTGCTGCAACTGTGCCACGTAGCCGGAAAATTCCTGGCCGAGTGTCAGTGGGGTTGCATCCTGCAGATGCGTGCGCCCGATCTTGATGATGCTGTCGAACCCGGCGGCTTTTCCTGCGAGGGTTTCGCGCAGTGCGCGAAGCGAGGGAATCAGGTGCCGCGTGATGGCCGTCACCGCGGCTACATGCATCGCCGTCGGGAACACATCGTTGGAGGACTGGCTGCGATTCACGTCGTCGTTCGGATGCACGAGGCGGCTCTCGCCGCGCTGCCCGCCGAGCAGTTCGCTGGCGCGGTTGGCAAGCACCTCGTTCATGTTCATGTTGGTCTGCGTGCCCGAGCCCGTTTGCCAGACCACCAGCGGGAATTCGTCGGGGTGCCTGCCGGCGATGACCTCGTCGGCGGCGGCAATGATGGCCTCGGCCTTGTCCTTCGGCAGCAGCCCCAGGCGTGCGTTGACGGCGGCGCTGGCACGCTTGATGCGGGCGAGCGCGTCGATCAGTTCGCGCGGCATGCGGTCGCCCGCAATGTCGAAGTTCTGCAGCGAGCGCTGCGTCTGCGCGCCCCAGAGGCGGTCGGCAGGGACGTCAATGGGGCCAAAGGTGTCGCGTTCGATACGGGAGGTCATGGCAAGGGGGCGGATGCGCGAAGATGACGGGGCCGAACGCCCATCAGTATAGGCGCCGGTCATGCCCTTGTTGCCGGTAGGGCAGATCGGCGCGGGGCGGGCTGGTACATCGTTTGCGGGCCCGCACGCGCCGCGCCACAATGGCGGCTGCTCCCGTCGAATGCAGTCTTGCCCCTCGCCATGTCCTCTTCCATCTCCGTCGACAAATCGCTGCAGCCATTGCTCTGGCTGGTGGCCGTCGGGCTGTTCATGCAGACGCTCGATTCGACCATCGTCAACACGGCGTTGCCGGCCATGGCCCGCAGCCTGTCGGAAAGCCCGCTGAAGATGCAGTCGGTCATCATCGCCTACACGCTCACGACCGCCATGCTGATGCCGGCATCGGGCTGGCTGGCCGATCGCTTCGGCACGCGCCGGATGTTCTTTGCGGCCATCTTCCTGTTCACCCTCGGTTCGCTGCTGTGCGCGGAGTCACGCAGCCTGGACATGCTGATCACCTCGCGTGTGGTGCAGGGCGTGGGCGGCGCGCTGCTGATGCCTGTCGGCCGGCTGACGGTGCTGCGGGTCGTGCCGCGCGAACAGTTCCTGCCCGCCATGAGCTTCGTGACCATCCCGGGGCTGATCGGGCCGCTGATCGGTCCGACGCTGGGAGGGTGGTTGGTGCAGGCCGTGTCCTGGCACTGGATCTTTCTCATCAACCTGCCAGTGGGGCTGATCGGCGCGCTCGTGACGCTCAAGGTGATGCCCGACGTGCGTGCGGAAGACGAAAACCGCTTCGATTGGTCCGGCTACCTGATGCTCGCGTTCGGGATGGCGGCGGTGTCGTTTTCGCTCGACGGGCTCTCCGAACTTGGTTTCCAGCACGCGACGGTGCTGGTGCTGCTGATGTTCGGGTTGGCAGCGCTCACGGCGTATTGGCTGCACGCCGGCCGTGTGACGGGCCCGCTGTTTCCGCGCACGCTGTTTGGCATCCCGAGCTTTTCGATCGGTGTACTGGGCAACCTGTTTGCGCGCATCGGCAGCGGCGGCATGCCGTTCCTGATCCCGCTGCTGCTCCAGGTGAGCCTGGGTTATTCGCCCTTGCAGGCCGGGCTGATGATGGTGCCGGTGGCTGCCGCTGGCATGGCCGCCAAACCGTTGGGCACGTGGGCGATCAAGCGCTATGGCTATCGCCGCATGCTGTTCGTCAACACGTTGATGGTGGGGCTCATGATGGCCAGCTTTGCCGCGATGACGCCAGACCGGCCGTTGTGGCTGCGCATCGTGCAATTGGCCCTGTTTGGCACGTTCAACTCCATGCAGTTCACGGCCATGAACACGCTCACGCTCAAAGACCTGGGCGGGCCGCTGGCCAGCGCCGGCAACAGCATGCTGTCGATGGTGATGATGCTGTCGATGAGCCTGGGCGTGGCCGCCGCCGGCGCGCTGCTCACGGGCTTTACGGATTTCACCGCGGGGCCGGAAGGGCGCGACACGCTGGCGGCATTCCACAAGACCTTCATCTGCGTCGGGGCCATGACGGCTGCCGCCGCATGGATCTTTGCCCAGCTATCGCGCTTCGAGTCGACCGGCGTCATCAAGCGGCCCGAGATAGAGGTGCACTGATCCGCTTCTACTGTTTCCAGAAACCGCGCATTTTTTTCGTCAGGTCGACCTTCGCGGCGGCGCGCGCTTCCGCGGCCGGGTCCGCGCCGGGCTCGGGCGGCGGCCAGGAGCAGGCCTCAAACAGCGGCAGCAGCGCCGGCGGAATGAACCGCGTGCGCGACGCGTAGATGTGCCGGTCGCCACTGGGCGTCTGCTGCGTGACGTAGAAGCGCTGCGGCACGAGGATGTCCAGATGCTCGCGCGCGCGCGTCATGGCCACGTAAAGCAGCCGGCGCTCCTCTTCCAGTTCTTCGTGCGAGCCCGCGCCCAGATCAGCTGGCATGCAGCCATCCACGGCGTTGAGCACATACACGGCTTTCCATTCCTGGCCCTTCGACGAATGAATGGTCGAGAGGATCAGGTAGTCCTCATCGCGGTACGGGGCCCCCGATTCATCGCTGGTGAGTTCTGGCGGATCCAGCGTCATCTCGGTCAGGAAGCGCTCGCGCGTGACGTATGTCGCGGCCATGCGGGCAAGCTGGTCGAGGTCGCCCTGGCGCACGGCCGCATCGTCGTGCAGGCGTTCCATGTGCGGGCTGTACCAGGCACCCACGGCCTCGAGCTCGCTCGCCCACGCGAGGCTGTCCTTGGGCGTGCGCAGTGTCTGCATCAGCGCCATGAGCATGGCCCAGTCGCCCGCCAGGCGCGTGGGCGGCTCGTAGGCGAGCAGGGCGGCGATGGGGTCGACCGCTTCCGCCATGACGTCAAGCACGCGCGCGGCGGTGGCGGGGCCCGCGCCCGGCAGCAGTTGGATGACGCGAAACCCGGCGATGCGATTGCGCGGGTTCTCGGCCCAGCGCAATACCGACAACACATCTTTTACGTGCGACGCTTCCAGGAACTTGAGCCCACCGTACTTCACGAAGGGAATGTTGCGGCGAGTGAGTTCGATCTCCAGCGGCGCGCTGTGGCTGGCCGTGCGAAAGAGCACCGCCTGCGCCTTCAGCGCCATGCCGCCCTCACGCTGATGCAGCACCTGTTCGGCCACGCAGCGCGCCTGCTCGGCTTCATCGCGCACCGAGATCAGGCGCGGCCGATGCGTCGAGGCGCGATCCGTCCAGAGCGTCTTGGCGAAGCGCTCGGTCGCAAACCGCATGACGCCGTTGGACGCATCCAGGATCGGCTGCGTCGAGCGGTAATTGCGCTCCAGCAATACCGTGTGCGCGGGCCGCGCGAAGTGGCGCGGAAAGTCGAGGATGTTGCGCACCGTTGCCGCGCGGAACGCATAGATCGACTGCGCATCGTCGCCGACCACGGTCACACTGCGGCCATCGGGGCGCAGGGCGCGCAGGATGGACGATTGCAGCCGGTTGGTGTCCTGGTATTCGTCGACGAGGATGTGGTCGAAGCGCGCGCCGATCTCCGCCGCGAGTTCGGCGTCCGACACCATCGCATGCCAATACAGCAACAGGTCGTCGTAGTCGAGCACGTGCTGCGCCTGCTTGGCCTCGACATACGCATCGAAGAGCGTGCGCAACTGCGCCTCCCACATCGCACACCACGGGAAATGGTGCTTGAGCACGGCGTTCAGCGGACTTTCTGCGTTCACGGCGCGCGAATAGATCGCCAGGCAGGTCTGCTTGAGCGGAAAGCGTCGTTCCTTGGTCGAGAGGTTCAGCTCGTGCCGCACGACGTTGAGCAGATCGGCGGAGTCGCTGCGGTCGTGGATGGTGAAATCTGGCGCAAGGCCGACGCGCTCGGCGTATTCGCGCAGCAGGCGCGCGCCAATGCCGTGGAAGGTGCCTGCCCACGGCAAGGTGGTCTGGTATGACGTGCCCGCCGCATTGAGGGCGCTGTTGGTGCGTTCGCCGTGCATGGCGCGGGCCAGCAGGTGGCCCGCGCGGTTGGACAGTTCGCTTGCCGCCCGGCGGGAGAACGTCAGCAGGAGGATGCGTTGCGGATCGGCCCCATTGGCCACCAGATGCGCGACGCGCCAACCCAGCGTGTGCGTTTTACCCGAGCCGGCCCCGGCCAGGACGAGCAGCGGGCCGGTTTCGGCCGCATCCAGCCCCGAAATGCCGAATTCGACGGCCTGACGCTGCGCGTCGTTCAACTGGGCCAGGTAGTCCGGCGTGACCGGGTCGCGAGCGGTAGCAGGAGGGGAGGAAGCGGCGAGCACGGCAGGGCGTCACAAAAAATAACTGTATGAATATACAGCACTGCAAACGCTGCCTGCCGAAATGCAGGAGGGGCTGGGGTCAGATCCCGTCCCGGAGCGTCTTTGCCAGGTCCCGGGGCGGCGTCCGCTGGTTCACGGCGTCGACCAGATCCGCAAGAAACCAAGGCAGAACGAGCTGCGTGCCCGGATCGCTCAGGCCAACCTGCAACCGTGGCTGCGACGCGGGTGCTGCCTGTGCGCTCGGCTGTCCGGGCTGGCTGTGCGCCAGCATGGCCACCAGGTCCTGATGCGAAAAGGTGCTGGAAGACGTCGTCAGGGCAGAGGCGGTCATGGCGGCAGACAGCAGTGCCGATGCGACGACGAGGTGTTTAAGGGTTGTAGCAGCAGGCATGGCAGCCTCCAGGATGAATCGGGTGGGATGAAGGGGCGACCGGACGTCAGGGCAGTGTCCGGCAGCAATGATGCTCCATCGGAGTGCCGCCGTTGCTGCCAGTTCCGTTGCCATCAGCAAAGCCTGGAAAAGTGCAGTCGATCAGCTTGCCTGGGGTTGCAGGGCGATCACAGCCATCCCTGCCAGGGCGATGGCGGCACCGCCGATATCCCAGCGGGTGAGCGCTACGCCGTCGACAACGCGCAGCCACACGAGCGCCACGGCAATGTACACGCCGCCATATGCGGCATACGTGCGGCCAGCGGCAGTCGGATGCAGGGTCAGTAGCCAGGCAAACAACGCCAGCGCCGCCGCCGCCGGCAGCAATAGCCAGACCGGCTTGCCCTGCCGCAACACGAGCCATGGCAGATAGCAGCCGAGAATTTCGGCCACGGCGGTCACGGCAAACAGTAGCGCAACGCGCAGGATGTCCAAAGAGCGTGCCCCCAAGTGTTCAGTGGGAAGCCGGTATGACCGGCGTCACCGTAAACCCGCTCGCCGCCAGTAGCGCTGGAATCCCCTTCGGCCCGATCATGTGCAGCGCGCCTACCGCGCCGAAGACGCGTCGGCCGCTCATGTGCACGCGCGCGATGTTCTCGGCCATCGCCAGGTTGCGATGCGTCACCAGGCGCGTGAACGCACGCTTGTCGGCAGGCGTCTTCAGGCAGTCGCACCACTGTGGGTAGCGTTCGAGCGTATCGAGGTCGCTTTCGGCCCAGGCGTTGGCGAGGGTCAGCGTCTGCGTGCGGGCTTCGCCCGATTCGATGGCGTCGAGCACGGTGTCGAACTGCTGGGCGACTTCGCGCTTCGGCACGATTTCATTAAGCACCCGCATCTGCTGGGCCAGTGTTTCGAGCGGCACGATGGGCAGGTGTCGGCTTCTGGCGTATGTGGTGAGGAACAGGTCGATGCCGAAATCCGGATACAGCCCGTCCGTGCGCACCCCCAGGACTGCCAGCGAGGCCAATTGCATGGTCGGCTGGAACGTGCGGATCTGCGTGAGCGCGGTGTCCGGAAGGCACGCCGCCGCAAGCAGCTTGTTGAAGCGCTCGTCACGCCGTCCAGCCATGAGCCGGCGTTCTTCGCTGGTGTTCTGTGCGGTCAGCGGCTTGCGGTCGGTGTCCTTGTCGAGCAGATCGAGTTCAAGCGCGATTGCATCGACGTGCTGGAGCGCCTCGCGCACGGCAGGGCCAGGCAGCATCCAGTCGGCGCGCGCCACGTGGATCGTGCCGTAGAGCCATGACGTGTGGCCGTCTTTCTCGATGCGCCACAGCAGCCCGCGGTCGGTGGCGCGCCGGGCGGCGGCAGCCCAACCGTCCTTGGGGATGAAACTGGCGGCGGGTGGCGGGCAGCTTGACGCGGCGGATGCCGTTGCAGGCAGCGCCTCCTGCGCGGCGGCGGCGCCCATCCCTGCCAGCAGGCAAAGCGCGGTCGCGAGCGCGCGCCACGTGGTGCGATGACGTGCCATGAGCCGACTCCCCGGCGTTTTGAGTGTGGCGTGCAGTGTAGCGGGTACCTTCACGTGCCGGCATCTGCGCGCCGTAGCGCGTCGTCGGGCACCAGCCGCCAGGCGCCACAGCGTTGAGGATGGCCGATCGGTCATCCGTCTATTCGCCCAGCCGAGGCGGCACGGCATGCGTGCCGCGCGTCTCGCGAAACCACAGTGCCACGCTTTCGTCTTCCAGTGCATAGGCGCCGCGCGACTCCTTCCAGATGAGGTTCTTGTCGCGCAGCGCATCGAGCGCCGCCTGCACCGTGGCCGTCGAGAATTCGCTGTGGCCCAGGCGCGCGGCATAGGCCTTCATGGATTCTTCAGAGAAAGGCGAATAACCTTGCCCGCGCTCGATGAGCACCGCCAGGACGGCGCGCTGGATTTCCGTCAGCGCGCTGTACTCGCTCTCGATCTCGCCCCAGATGCGGTCGCGGAAACCCTGTGCGCCGCGCTTGAGCAGCCCGCCCAGGCTGGCGGCCTCGCCCAGCTCCAGCGCGATCTCGCTGACGATGCCCTTGAGCATCTCCGGCCGGTGCCCGACGAGCTGGAAGGCGGCGAACATGTCGTCTTCCTTGAACTGGTTGTCGGGCGCCAGGTGCTGGTTCACCCACGCCGTGTAGGCCGACACATAGGGGCGCCCCAGCAGCGGGAAGTTCGTCACGCGCGAGCCGAAGAACGGCTGTGTGCGGTTGAGCAGCAGGTTGGCCAGCTTGTCGCGGTTCGAGCCGGTGAAGACAAGGAACAGCCGCGGGGCGTCAACGCCCTGGTTCATCTGGTCGCGGGCGGCCTTCAGGGCGAACATGGCGTTGGTGCCAGCCTGGGTGGAGAGCGCGTGCTGCGCTTCGTCGATGATCAGCACGACCGGCCGCTGCACCGCCTTGTAGAGCACATCGAGCGCATCAGCCAGCGTGACACCGTCCGGCAGGCCAATCTTGCCGAGGTTGAACGTAAAGGTGCGCAGAATATCGACCTTCTCCATGCCGGCCTGCCTGGCCAGTTTGGCGATGGGTCCGTCGAACTGCGCCAGCTTCGATCTGATGGCATCGGCAATCAGCAGGCCGGGATCCCGGGCGCGGTCGGCCCACAGGTCGACGTAAATGGCGATCCACTTGCGGCGTTCGACCTCGGGCACCAGGTCTTCGCGCAGGAACGTGCTCTTACCGGTGCGGCGCGGGGCCGCCAGGAACAGGCCGGAGCGGGCATCAGCCAAGCCCTTGCCCTCCAGGCTGTCGCACAGCGTGTTGGCAAGGTCCTGGCGGTGGAAATTGAAGCGGCCGGTATCGGTATCGGAATCCATGAACGCCCCGTTTTAGCCTCGATTATGAGATTCGGTATAAATTATAGTCGAACTCATAATTAACCCTAATGCGGGTCGAAATGCGCGTTCTTTGATCTGCGTGGCAGTCCGTCGCAGGCAAAGTGTGGAATCGTGTGCAGCGCTATACTCGCGCAGCTTTTGACTGTCTCCATGTTCTCTCGCCGCTGGCTCTCCCTCGTCTGGCTTGCGATCGTACTCAATGTACTGTCGCCGGTGCTCGCGTCTGCCCGCGCGGCGCAGACGGGCACACTCGCCGTCGATCTTTGCAGCGCCACGGCGCCGCATGGCAGCACGGTGCAGGTTGTGGTCCACCTGCGCGGCGACGGTCCGGCGGATGACCCGGGCGCCCACCATGGCGTGGCGCATTGCCTGTATTGCCCGGGGTTTGCTGGCGGGTTTGCGCTGGCATCGCCGCCGTCGCTGGAGGTTCCTTCCGCGGATTTCGTCTATCGCGTGCGGCAGCCGGCCACGCCGGCGCCCGTGTATGCGCGCAGTGCGCTGCGCGTGGCCGATTCGCGCGCGCCGCCTGCCTCTCCACTGTTGTCGATCTGACGCGCCTGCGGAGGTGGACTCCGCGGCGCCTTCGCGCCCGGCCGTCAATCCGCCCGGCGCCATCGCAACCCGGAGATCTTCCTCATGCTTTCGCCCAAGCGCGCCGTGGCTGCCATGCCCCGGCGCACGCTGGTGTGCCGCGCCGCGCTCGCCGTGTGCGCGGCTGTGCCGCTGTCCGCCTCGCTGCCGGCCGTTGCCGCCGATGACAACGTCCCGGCCGCCGCGCCCGTCACCCAGGAACTCGCGCCCACGGTGGTGCGCGGCGCTGCCAGTCCCGCGCCGTTTGCACGCGACACGCCGGCCGTCGTGCAGAGTGTCACGGCCGATCAACTCGCCAACCGCAACGTCGTCACGACCGAAGACGCGGTCAAGTACCAGCCCAACGTGATGGTGCGCCGCCGTTTCATCGGCGACCGCAATTCCATCTTTGCCGGCCGCGATTTCAATGAGATCCAGAGTGCGCGCGGCCTGCTGTACGCCGACGGCATCCTGCTGTCGAACCTGCTCGGCTCGAGCTATACGTATCCGCCGCGCTGGTCGATGATCGGGCCGGATGACCTGGCACGCGTCGACATTCTGTACGGCCCGTTCTCGGCGCTGCTGCCCGGCAACTCGATGGGTACGACCATCGCGCTGACCCTGCGTCAGCCCGAGACATTCGAGGCCGCCGCGCAGACGCAGGTGATGCGCCAGCATTACGCCGACGCATATGGTTTCTCGCGCAACGTCACCGGCAACCATGAGAGCGCGTCGCTGGGGGACCGCATTGGCAAGCTCTGGTATGCGGTGTCGGTCGACAGGCTGGAGAACGACAGCCAGCCGATGCAGTACGCCACACCCAACTCCAGGTTCACTGCTGGCGGCACGCCGGTGCCCGTGACGGGGGCGGTGCAGGATCTCGGCCCCAATGGCCTGCCCCGAGTGATCCTGGGGCCGCAGATGCTTGAGCGCACGCAGCAATGGCAGGAAACCGTGCGGCTGGGCTACGTCTTCAGCGACCGCCTGGAGGCGTCGCTCATGCTCGGCCACTGGGAAAACCACTTCAACGACCAGGCGCTCAGCTTCCTGCGCGATGCGGCGGGCAATGTCGTGACGGCCGGCAACGTGCTGATCAACGGCACGCCCTACACGATCGCGCAGAACGCCTTTGCGCCGCAGAACGGTGATCAGGAAAACTGGCTCTACGGGGTGGGCCTCAAGGGCAAGCTCGGCGGCTGGAAGATCGACACCCGCGCGTCGGTCTACAACGTGACGCGCGACATCCTGCGCGCGTCCAACACGGCGGCCGGCAATGGCCCCGGCACCGTGTTCTACGGCGACGGGACGGGCTGGTCGAACGTCGATGTGAAGGCGGTCTCGCCTATGGTGTCCGGCCACACGTTCACGACGGGCTACCACTACGACCAGTATCACTTGCGCAACCAGACCTTCAACGCCACGAACTGGTCGACCGAGACGCTTTCCACACGCAAATCGAGCTACCAGGGCGATACGCAGACGCAGGCGGTTTTCTTGCAGGACGCCTGGGCGTTCGCGCCGCGCTGGCTCGCCACGCTGGGGCTGCGCTACGAAAGCTGGCGGGCGTACAACGGCCAGCTGGGCAACAGCGCGACCACGCTGGGCTACGCCAGCCGCACCGACGATGCGTTCTCGCCGAAAGCCGCAGTGCAATGGCAGGCCACGCAAGACACGCTGCTGCGCCTGTCGTACGGCCGGGCCGTGCGCTTTCCCACGGTCGCGGAGCTGTTCCAGGGGGCGATCAGCGGCAACACGATCGTCAACAACGACCCGAACCTCAAGCCTGAGCGCGCCAACGATGTCGACTTTACCGTCGAGCAGGCGGTGCCGTACGGCGTGCTGCGCACCAGCGTGTTCCAGAGCGACGTGCGCGACAGCATCTATACGCAGACCAACATCACCGTCACGCCCAACGTGACGAATGTGCAGAACGTCGATCGCGTGCGCACGCGTGGGATCGAGCTTGCGTATTCGGGGCAGAACGTCCTGCAGGATGCCGGCGTGCGCGGTGTGGACGTCGAGGCGAACGTGGCGTTCACGCAATCGAAGACGCTGGCCGATGCCGCCAACCCGACCTATGTCGACAAGACGTGGCCCCGCATGCCGCGCGTGCGCGCCAACCTGTTTGCCAGCTGGCACGCCACGGCCGACTGGACGGTGGGCGCGGGTGTGCGCTACTCAGGCCGGCAATACGGCACCCTCGACAACACCGATGTGCTGCCGAACGTGTATGGCGGCACCAGCAGCTTCGTTACGGTGGATCTGAAGGCGAGCTATCGCATCGACAAGCATGTCACGCTGGCGCTCGGCGTCGACAACCTGACCGACAAGCGGTACTTCGTCTACCACCCGTATCCGTCGCGCACCTTCTATGGACAACTGAAATGGCGTCTGTAATGCATACGATTTCCCGATTTGCGGTAGCTGTGCTGCTCGGCCTGACGGCAACGCTGTGCCTTGCCCACGAGGGGCACAATCATGGGGCCATGGCCGGCAAACCTGCTGCCAAGCCGCAACTGGCAACCACGGCAGCGTTCGACAGGGCAGGGCGCCTGTGGGTGACGTGGGCGGAGGGGCAGCACGTGGTGGTGGCGTCGTCCGACGATCTGGGCAAGACGCTGTCCAGCCCGCAGCGCGTGAACCCCCAGCCGGAGCCGATCTATACCGACGGCGAGAACCGGCCGAAGGTCATCGCCAGCCCGGACGGCGCGCTTTACGTGAGTTGGTCGCGCCCGCTCGACGCGCCGTACACGGGCTTCGTGCGCTTCTCGCGTTCGCTCGACGGCGGCAAGACGTGGAGCGCGCCGGTGACGGTGCATCATGACCAGCAGCCGATCACACATCGTTTTGATGCGATTGCTGTCGACGGCGCGGGCCGCCTCTTCGTCGCGTGGATCGACAAGCGCGACCTGCTGCGCGCGCAGGCGGCAAGGCAGCCGTATGACGGCGCGGCGGTGTACTACACCGTATCGACGGATCGTGGCGCCACGTTCGCGCCGGAGCGCAAGGTCGCCGACCAGACCTGCGAGTGCTGCCGGATCGCGCTTGCGCCCGATGCCAACGGGCAGATGCTCGCGCTGTGGCGCAACGTGTTCGCGGGGGAGATCCGCGATCACGCACTGGCGGCTTTGCCGGTCGATAACACACCGCTTGCCATCACGCGTGCCACGTTCTCGGAATGGCGCGTTGATGCCTGCCCGCATCATGGTCCGGCGCTCGCCGTCACGCCCGATGGCGTTCGGCACCTGGCGTGGTTTTCGGTGCGGCAGGACAAGCCCGGCCTGTTCTACAGCCGGCTCTCGGCCGACGGCAAGCCGATCGGCGACGCATGGGCATTTGCAGGTGCTGTACAGGCGAGCGCGCAGGCTTCGCACCCCGCGCTGCTCGCGGCCGACGGCGCGCTG
Organism: Burkholderiaceae bacterium; assembly: GCA_028871175.1. Classification (GTDB taxonomy): domain Bacteria; phylum Pseudomonadota; class Gammaproteobacteria; order Burkholderiales; family Burkholderiaceae; genus Ralstonia; species Ralstonia condita. The sequence goes on from JAGWNU010000007.1 coordinate 12,475, forward strand.
TGGCTCGTGTGGAAGCAGTTTGCCGACGACCGCATGCAGATCCTGCTGCGCAAGTCCACCGATGGCGGCGCGCACTGGACGACGCCCGCGAGCCTCGCGGCTACCGAGGGCGGCAGCGATCACCCGCAACTGCTGACCCGCGATGGCCGCGTCTATCTGTCGTGGCGCACGCAGATGGAAGGCTATCGGTTGATCGACATCACCGGCGCCGTGCCGGTCAACGCAACGTTGGAGGCCGCGCCATGAAACCCGGTTTGAAGCCGCTGGCGGTTGGGCTCATGCTCGCTGCTGCCATGTTCACTGCGCACGCCGGCGAGGCGCTGCGCTTCCAGCCGCTGCATGCGCGCGACGTGCCCGCGCTTCTGCATGCGCCGCGCCCCCGCCCGCTCGTCGTCGAGATCTGGTCGCTCGACTGCAGCTACTGCCGCGAAAACATCGCGCGCATCGCGCAGTGGCGGCGATCCACCAAGCGGCATGTGGACCTGATGATGGTGGCGATGGATGGCCCCGAGCAAGCCGACATGCTGAACCGCGCGCTCGCGCCGCTAGGCAGAGACGGACAGGTGGATATCACACGCGTGCCGCAGTACGCCAACGCAGAGGCGATGCCCGAGCGCATGCGCGCCGCGCTCGACCCCGGATGGCAGGGCGAGACGCCTCGCACGATCGTCCTGCGCGCAGATGGCACGCGTCACGCGTCGAGCGGTTTGCTCACACCCGAGGCGTTGGACGCTGCGCTCGCGCGATAAGGGTTCGCTCAGCTAACTGCACCCATGCGCGTTGAACGGAATGCAGTCTGTAATCGACGGCGTAGCGCGTGCGCCGGTGCGGGTTTTGGCAGGCTGTTCAGCGAAATGCAAACATGGTGGGGGACAGCACCCCCCATCATTGGGGTATGGCAGGGGAAGCGCCCTTTTTATAATGGCGGCGCTTTGTGAATTCCGGCGCATTGCTCATTCACAAAGCACACCCGACCATCTTTCGTCGTCAAAGGCTGAAGATGTTAAGCCCGCCCGCCCCCCGGCCCGCGGGCTTTTTCTTTGCCCGGCCGTACACCGCGGAAGCGGATGACAGGGTGCCTCTTCTGCGTCCCTTCAGCGCGCTGTCGCGTGCGGTGAAGTGGGGTGGCTGGCAGCACTGTGCTCCACGTCGTCTGACGCAGCACTCAGGCCAACTGCTACCGCGGTCAGCAAGATGGCAAAGCCGCGGGCAACGTAGAAGATCGTCAGCGCACTTGCGCACGCCTGCTGGACCGAAGCAGGTTTAACGCCATGCGAATGCCGTGCCGCGCGCGCTGAATATCGCAGCCGCTGCGCTGGCAGCGCGTCGCGGTGGGAGTGCGGCGTGTGCGTGTGATGCACCGAATGGGCGTAAGGCTTGCGCGACATGACGCCTCTCTCTCAAGCGTGCGACCATGCGCGCCAGAACAGCAGCGCCGTCATCGAAAAGCCAAAGGTGGAAACGAGCCCCCGCACCACCCGCACCGGCAGCCGTTTGCCCGCGTGCGCGCCCAGATAACCGCCCACTGCCGCGGCCACCAGCATCACCAGCGTCTGCTGCCACCAGACCATCTCGGCCAGGGCGAAGCACAGTACGGCCACGAGGTTGGTCGCACCCACCAGCAGCGTGCGCGAGGCGTTCAGCGCCTTGATGTCCTCATGCCCCAACAGTGCCCAGACAGCCATCATCATGATGCCCACCGCGCCGCCAAAGTAGCCGCCGTAGATGGCGAGGCCGCCCTGCGTGACGAGCAGCGTCTTCCATCCGATCCGCACGCGGCGGCGGAGCCACGCACCTGCCTGCTTGCCGAATGTAAAGGCCAGCGACCCGATCAGCAGCAGCCACGGCACAATGAAGTCGAACGCTCGCGACGACGTGTTCATCAATAGGAGCGCGCCCAGCAGGCCACCGGCCAGGCTGACCGCGACCATGGCACGCATCGAGACGTGCTCGAACCCGCGAAAGTCCGCTCGGTAGGCCCATGCCGAGGTGGCTGCCCCGGGCAGCAGTGCCACGGTACTCGAAGCGTTCGCAAACACGGACGGCACGCCGGCGAACATGAGGGCAGGGAGGGTGACGAACGAGCCGCCGCCCGCCAGCGCATTCATCATGCCGGCGAGCAGGCCCGCGCCAAACAGCAGCGGCGTGGCGGATTCCATTGGGGGCGTTGTTGGAATTGCGTTGGAAAGTGCCTCAGTTTCTGGCACTGCCGGCAACGTCACAATGTGCGATACATTGACGGTGCCTCAGGCTGAAGCTGAGGCTGATGCCTTCTTCGAGATCGACCGTGCGTTTTGACCTGACAGATCTGAGACTTTTTCTGCACACCGCCGAGGCTGGCAGCATCACCGCGGGTGCGGAGCGCTCACACCTGACGCTGGCGTCGGCCAGTGCGCGCATCCGCGGCATGGAGGATGCGCTGGGCGTACCGCTGCTCACCCGCAACCGGCGCGGCGTCGAGACCACGGCGGCCGGACGCACGCTCATGCACCACGCGCGCGTCGTGCTGCAGCAGATGGACCGCATGCGGGGCGAACTCGGTGAATATGCGCGGGGCCTCAAGGGCTATGTGCGCTTGCTGTCCAACACCGCGGCCATGACGGAGTTTCTGCCCGAGACGTTGAGCGCGTTCCTCTCTACGCATCCCGAAGTCGATATCGACCTGGAAGAGCTGGTCAGCCACGAGATCGTGGAGGCGATTGCCCAGGGCCGCGCAGACATCGGCATCGTCAACGACGCGGTGGATCTGTCGGGCCTTGAGACATTCCCATTCCGCCACGATCGCCTCGTGCTGGTCACGGCGCGCGATCACCCGCTCGCCGAGCGCCGCGAACTGAGCTTCGTCGAGACGTTGCAGGAGGATTTCGTCGGCCTGACGGGCGACAACGCTTTGCAGGCCTATCTGGCCGGCCATGCCGCACGCGCGGGGTACCGGCTCAAGTACCGGGTGCGGCTGCGCAGCTTCGACGCGGTGTGCCGCATGGTCGAGCGCAACGTCGGTGTCGGCGTGATCCCCGAGCACGCGGCGATCCGGCTGCAGCGCTCGATGGGTATCCGCCGCCTGCGCCTGACCGATGCGTGGGCGACGCGGTTGTTGCGCATCTGCGTGCGCAGCTTTGACGACCTGCCGGTCTTTGCCCGGCAGTTGATCGAGCATTTGCGCGAGGCCTGACACGGGATTGCGTCCGTCGTTTGGGTGAAGCGTGCGGTTTGGCCTCGCTCGGACCAGGCCGCGCCGGTACACTGCAAGCAGTTGCGGCGGCGCTCGAACGCGGCGCTGCATCCAACCCATCCGCTGATGGAGCGCATCATGGCTTCTGCCGGTGTTCCCCCGATTGGCCTGCTGCACGCCGCGCGTGCACTACGCATCTATCGGCGCCACGAGATCAACGCGCTGGCCTGGATCGCGCTGGGCGTGTGCCTGCGCAGTCCGGCGCCGATGGCGGCGATCAGCGTAGCGTTACTGATCGTTTGCGCGTGGTCCCTCACGCGGCACATCCAATATCTCAAGCCACTGTATGAACTGCCGGTCTTCAGCCGGGTGCTGACGCATTGCGGGATGGCCTTTGCCGCCATCAGCGCGGCGGTGCTGGCGGTAGAACTCGCGACGGGCGCGGGGCGAGGCGCATGGTTTGATGCCGACGGCTGGCTTGCGGCCGCCTGGCCGCAGATCCTGCCAGACGTTTCCGGCATGGTGGAGCTGATGCTGGTCAGCGCCCAATGGGTCGCCGTGTTCGGTGTGGTGGTGGCGGCTGCGGCATGGGCATGGCTCAGTCTGGGCGGCGGCCGGTCGATGCGGCATCCGCCACGCCCGCAATGAGCGCCCGGCCCGGGTGAATCCCGGCTGGTCTGGCGTGGAAAATCCTCCTATAAGTGGCGATGTCGGTTGCAGGTGCGTTTTTGTCGCGCCCGGATGAGGCGCGTGCAGTCAAACCACAGGAGACAGGCATGACATCGCTGGACGCCTTCCTGCGGTGCCGAGACTTTCTGCTCGCGCATCGTGAGGACTACGAAACCGCCGTGCGCGATTTTGCATGGCCCGTGCTGGATCGCTTCAACTGGGCGCTGGACTATTTCGACAGGATGGCGCGCGGCAACGACGCCATTGCGCTCTGGGTGGTCGACGACCAGGGAAACGAGACGCGCCTGTCTTTCGCGCAAATGGCGGAGCGCTCCGCACGCGTGGCCAATCATTTGCGCGCGCTTGGCGTGCAGCGCGGCGACCGCATCCTGCTCATGCTCGGCAACGTGCCCGCGCTATGGGATGTGATGCTCGCCAGCATCAAGACCGGCGCCGTGATGATTCCCGCCACCACCCTGCTCACCGCCGAAGACCTGCGCGAACGCATTGCCTTGGGCGACGTCCGGCACGTGGTGGTGGGCGCCGGCGATTGCGCCAAGCTCGACGCCGTATCGGGCACGTTTACGCGCATTGCCGTTGGCGCAGAGAAGACTCCGCCCGGCTGGCACCGCCTCGAAGACGCCTACCAGGCATCGTCGGAATTCACGCCCGAGGCGCCGACGCGGGCGAGCGATCCGTTGCTGCTGTATTTCACGTCGGGGACAACGTCGAAACCGAAACTGGTGATGCACACGCACGCCAGCTATCCGGTCGGGCATCTATCGACGCTGTACTGGATCGGCCTGCGCCCCGGCGACGTGCACTGGAACATCAGTTCGCCAGGTTGGGCCAAGCACGCCTGGAGCTGCTTTTTCGCGCCCTGGAATGCCGGTGCAACCGTGTTCATCTACAACTACGCGCGCTTCGAGCCCAAGGCGGCGCTCGATGTGCTGTGCCGCGCCAAGGTGACGACGCTGTGTGCGCCGCCCACCGTCTGGCGCATGCTGATCCAGGAAGACCTCGCCGCCTGGAAACCGGCCCTGCGCGAGCTCGTGGGCGCCGGCGAGCCGCTCAACCCGGAGGTCATCGAGCGCGTGCGTGCGGCATGGGGCATCACCATCCGGGACGGTTACGGTCAGACGGAGACCACCTGCCAGATCGGTAACAGTCCGGGGCAGCCGGTCAAGCCCGGTTCAATGGGGCGGCCACTGCCCGGCTACCGCATCACGCTGCGCGATCCGGATGGCAAGGACGCCGAAGAGGGCGAGATCTGCATCGAATTGACCTCGCGTCCGACAGGCCTGATGGAAGGCTACGCCGGCAACGTGGAAAAAACGACCGAAGCCATGCGCGGCGGCGTGTATCACACCTCCGACATTGCGGCGCGCGATGCCAGCGGCTACCTCACCTACGTTGGCCGCGCCGACGACGTGTTCAAGGCATCGGACTATCGCGTGAGTCCGTTCGAACTGGAGAGCGTGCTGATCGAGCATCCGGCCATTGCGGAAGCCGCTGTCGTGCCGAGCCCCGACCCGGTGCGCCTGGCCGTGCCGAAAGCGTTCCTGGTGCTGCGTGCCGGACATGAAGCGGGCCCGGCGCTGGCGGCGGACATCCTGCGGTTCTGTCGGGAACGCCTGGCGTCATACAAGCGGGTGCGGCGCATCGAGTTTGCCGATTTGCCGAAAACCATATCAGGCAAGATCCGGCGCGTGGAATTGCGCATGCGTGAAGCGGCCCGCCCGGAAGCGGGCCGCAATCTGCAGGAATACTGGGAAGAGGATTTTCCGAGTGATTCACCCCGGTGATGCCGGGCGGAACGTGCAGCCCCCCGACTGCACGTTCCGCCGCGCCCTCGCTCGCGCGGCTTCAGCGCGACGAGCGCGGCACCAGGCGCAATTGACGTGCGCGATCCACATCGTAGGCAGGCACGCCGCCATGCGGCAGCGAGGCGCGCGAAGCCGCCAGATCGCGGCCGCGTACGATCACTGGCGCCAGCGCGCCGGCACGGATGAGATCCGACGCAGCCTGCTCGATCCAGTCGCGGTAGTTCCGGTAGACGTCTTCTGCGGTGGCTTTCTGATGTGCGCAGTCGCACAAGGACAGAGCTTCGGACGTCACGAAACAGCTGACGACCTTGCCGTCGACGATGGCTTGAAAGAACAGGTCGCCTACAGACCTGAACGTCTTGCCGGTGAACGAAATGTTCATGATGCACCCCCCCCCCAATGATCAGGCTCGCCAGATAGCCGGCGGACCCCACATGCCGCTTGCGCGGCGCATATTGATCACGTGCGGGAGCGAGTTTTCCGAATGAAGGGATGACGACGCTCCGGATGCTGAATCCATCCGGATGTAATGGACCCGACGATGCGGGTCGGACAGTCCCTCGGTGCCGCTAAGCGGTCTATCAGTTCGGTGTTTGAATGCGGGTTTGCTCTCGCGCTGCGATCTTCCCCGTACAAATCCTGCTTGATGTTGTTAGTGTCACCACCCTCTTTGCAGAAGGGCACGACCGACCCCAATCGTGACTGAAATCACGAGCAGCCATAGCAACATAACCGGAGCGCGCTTTGCATGAAGGCGTGGCGTTTGAAACAGGCGCCGCCGCGTCGGAATCACCTGCCAATCGCTTGCCTGACGTTCCCAGCCCCATCGGGCCGAGAGTCCCGCGCTTCCCCGTTTGATCGCTTTCATGGCTTGCTCCCGTAAGCCAGACACAACCACGTACTTCTTATTAGTTAATACTGATTTTCCTTCGTTGCATTCTAGGTCACGCTTCGTACAGCGCTACCCCGCCTGGGCATGATTCTGCTCGTCCATTTGGCTCATAAACGGGAGGTTTAGGACATATAGGGGGTACGGTTATGCTAAGCATTTCCAAAGTGAAATGAGGTAGGGATCCGCTGCGCAAACGCTTCCGTTTTAAATGCGGACCGCATGAGCGTGCCACATCGTCTCGTAATCTGGCGCGCCCAAAATCTCGCGCCGATCATCGTGATGCAGGCCGGTGTGTGGCGTCCTTGTCACAACATGTGAAAGACTGCCCGGCTCGGGTAGAGTGCTGGCGGCTGCAGGAGACAGAAAGAGCAGGACATCGATATGACGCAAGCAAGACGCGCCTCGGGCATCCAGGCGCCGGCAGGATTGGTATTGCGCGCGGCGGTCACGGTGGCCGCCGCGGGGGCGATCACGATGGCGCAAGCGCAGGAGCCAACCCTTGCGACGCGTCTGGCCGCTGTGGAGTCGACACTGGCCCATGCCGGCAGTTGCCAGCGCCTTGGGGACTACTATTGGGAAATTGGCGATGCCAACGGCGTGCTGATGCACGGACGACAAGGTCAGCGGATCAACGCGAACAAGACCGTGCGACTCGCGTCCGCCTCAAAGTGGGTGTTCGGCACGTACATCGTGGAGCGCGCGCGCGGCAAGCTGACGCGGGCAGAGATCGATGCGCTGACCATGCGCTCCGGCTACGACGCGCTCAACCCATTTCTGTGCAACCGCAACGACACCGTACAGAGCTGCTTCCACCGCGGGCGCAATGCCACGTTCACGCCCAGCCATGTCGGCCGCTTCAGCTACAACGGTGGCCATGATCAGAAGCTGCTGATGGACTTTGGCCAGGGCGGCGCCGACGCAGCCGCGCTCAGCGAGGATCTGGAGCGCGTGCTCGCCAATGGGCCGGCCCTGCACGGCGCCGACAGGCCCCTCGGCATACGTTATCTCGCGCCCGAGCCGGGCGGCGGGATGATTGCCACCCCCGCGGCGTACGGTCAGTTCCTGCGCAGGCTCATGCGCGGCGAATATCTGCTCGGCAAGATGCTGGGCCAACATGCCGTGTGCACCGAGCCCGGCAGCTGTCCGACTGCCGTCAGCACGCCGGCGTCGCAGCCATGGCATTACGCGCTCAACTACTGGATCGAAGACCAGCCGGGCGGTGATGGCGCCTACAGTTCACCGGGCGCGTTCGGCTTCTATCCGTGGATTACCGCCGACAAGCGCCACTACGGCATGCTCGTACGCGAAACGCTTGCTCCCCGCGCCTATGTGCGCAGCGCGGCGTGCGGTGCCCTGATCCGCCGCGCCTTTGCCGAGGGCCAGCCGCAACGGTCTCCGGCCGAGGGCGATCCGGCCGCCAACACCGCCAACTGAGCGGCCGATGGAGCCGGCCTGAACGGCAACCCCGTCATGGCGTCATCAATAGCCGCGGTAGTAGGGGCGATAGTGTGGATGGTCGTAGTAGTACCCGCCTGCCGGGACGACCACGCAGGCGCTCAGCGTGGCAGTGGCGGCAGCAGCGAGAACGAGCAGGGCAAGGGTGCGTTTCATGACGAGGCTCCGGTGCGGTTGTTGGACTGCCTCGACTGTACGGAAACGCCTCGCAACCGCGCTTTACCGTTTGTAAGCAAATTTGCGGTGGCCGCATAAGCCATTGCGGTCCGCCCTGCGCTGAGCGCGCTGATGCATGCGTAGGCCGTAATCCGCCGTTACGTTTGCGGAAACATCGTGGAGCGACACCAGGGCTGTCGACGTGGCGCCACAACGTTCCACAAAATTATCAGCGGCGTATTGACAGATCGCAGAGATCAGCTGGAAATAAGGCAAATGGCAAACGTTGGGCGCTCAAGTTCGTTGGCTCGGCGTCGATCACCATTCATATCAAGATGTCAGGGCGCGTTGCGGTCAGCGACGCCCTGCGGGGACAAAGCGATGCGTGCCAACCTTCATGCACGCGTCCGCACCATGTGTCGGGGGGAACATCATGACGACTTTTCTGGACTCCACCATCGGCTGGATTGCGCCGTGCCTGATTGCTACCGCCATTGTCGCGCCCGCGATGTGGCGCAAACTGCGTACACGTCGTGCGCTTGAAGCGATGCACCTGGCGCGCGAATACCGCGAAGAGTGATCCCCTGACCGGCTGATCCACGGTTGACCGGTCTTCCGGTTCTGCACTGAACCACCCGAAACGGGCGCCGCCTTGCCGCGGGCGCCCGTTTTCGTCTTGCGCGAGCCGTTGATCAGGCGGCCACGGCCAGGCTCACCACATCGCGCATCGCTGCGTGTGCGGCCTCCAGGGCTTGTGTGCGTGCCTCCGGACCCATGGCGAGGCGCTCGGCGCGCACGAATTGCACGTCGGTGATTCCGAAGAACCCGAACACCGTCTTGAGGTAAGCCTCCTGGAAGTCCATCGCGGCTGCCGGGCCGGCTGAATACATGCCGCCTCGCGTGGAAGCGACGATCACCCTCTTGCCGCCGGCCAGGCCGACGGGGCCGTTTTCGGTGTACCTGAACGTGCGCCCGGCTTGCGCCACCCGGTCGATCCAGGCCTTGAGCTGGCTCGGGACCGAGAAGTTGTACATCGGCGCGCCGACCACGATCACATCGCTGGCCAGCAGTTCGTTGACGAGGGCCTCGGAGCGGGCATGCTCGGCGCGGGTGGCATCGTCGAAATCGCTGTTGCCGGTGGCGCGGAAGCCTGCGGCAATCGCGCTGTCCAGATGCGGGATCGCTTCGACCGACAGATCACGGTGGACCACGGAGGCTTGCGGCTGCTCGCGGCGCAGCTCATCGACGATGGCGGCGGTCAGCAGGCGCGAAGCAGATGCATCGCCCAGGATGCTGGAATCGAGTTGAAGGATTTGCATGGTGTCTCTCCAAGAAAAAGGTGGGTTGACGCAAAGATAGTGCGGTGCGGCAAGTTCCAGTAGTGGGCAGAATTGGCATACATCGTTCTATGGATGAGACAATGCGGAAACCCCTGGAGAGCGGCCCGTGGAAGATCTGAACGACCTTGTCCTGTTTGCCAGCGTGGTGACGCATGGCAGCTTTTCCGGTGCCGCACGGGCGCTGGGCATCCCGAAGTCACGGGTCAGCCGTCGTGTGGCGGACCTGGAGCGTCGTCTGGGCGTCAGGCTGCTGCAGCGTTCGACGCGGGCTGTGCATGTGACGGACGTCGGCTCGGCGTTCTACACGCATTGCGAATCGATGACGCAGGCCGCCCGCGCCGCGTTCGAGGTGGCCGAGCATGCGGGTGAAAAGCCCTCCGGCCGTCTGCGCGTGAGTTGCCCGGTGGGTGTGGCGCACGTGTTCGTCGCCCCGGTGCTATCGAGATTCCTCCAGGCGCATCCCGATGTTCGGCTCGAGCTCGACGTGACCAACCGCCGTGTCGACGTGATCGGCGAGGGCTACGACGTGGCGCTGCGTGTGCGCGCGACGCTGGACGATTCCAACCTGGTGGTGCGCAGCTTCGGCGTCAGTGACCAAGTGCTGGTGGCCAGCTCATCGTTTGTGGCCGAGTATGGGCCGTTCGATACACCCGAATCGATGCGCGGCGTGACGGGCGTCGGCGCGGCTGGTGCCGGCGGGGAGCGCGCGCGCTGGCGCGTGACGGCTCCCGAAGGTGGCGTGGTGGAGATCGACTACACCCCCGCGCTCGTCACGGACGATCTCTATCTGATGGGGCAGACGGCCATGGCGGGTGTGGGCGTCGCGCAGTTGCCCTTCAACCTGTGCGCGGAGCCTGTCCGCGATGGCAGGCTGATCGTGCTCCTGCCGAGCTACCGCTTGCCCGTCCACCAGTTTCATGCGGTATTTCCGTCGCGACGGGGGCTCGTACCGGCGGTGCGCGCCTTCATCGAATTCCTGGCTGGCGAACTGCCCGGCATGACAACCCGCGTCAGCCGGTGTTATGAAGACATTGCCCGAAACCCTGATCGTTGACCCTGCAACGATTGACGATCAGCAGTATCATCGACCGCCTCGTTTTTGCCATTCGTGTCGCGCCTGTGAGGGCGCACACGCACCCTTCCATGTCCTCCCGTCCTCGCATTGAGCCGCCCCAGGCAGAGACCCTCACGGCGCCCCTGACCCACCCGCTCGACACGCCGCCGGCGCCCGACATTCCGGTGATGGCGGTGATGGGTGGGCTGATGCTGGCCATCCTGCTGGGCGCCCTGGAGCAGACCATCGTGGTGGTGGCGCTGCCGATCATTGCCGGCGAGTTCAACGGTTTTGCGCTGATGGCCTGGGTGGTGTCGGCGTACCTGGTGGCGTCCACGGTCGTCACGCCCATCTACGGCAAGCTCAGTGACATGTACGGCCGACGCGCCATGCTCACCACGGCCATTACGCTGTTCGTGCTTGCCTCGGTGGCCTGCGCGCTGGCGACCAGCATGCCGATGCTGCTGATTGCGCGCGTGCTGCAGGGGCTGGGCGGCGGCGGGCTCATTTCGGTGGCACAGGCCACGATTGCCGATGTGGTGCCGCTGCGCGAGCGCGGCCGCTACCAAGGCTATGTGAGCGGCATGTGGGCCATGGCCAGCCTGGCTGGCCCTGTCATCGGCGGTTACCTCACGCATTACCTTTCGTGGCGCTGGATTTTCTGGATCAACCTGCCGCTGGGCATCGTCGCGCTGTTTGTGGTGCGCCGCACGCTGCGGCATCTGCCGGTGGCGCATCAGCGCCGCCCGATCGACGTGCCGGGCGTGCTGCTGTTTGCGGTCGGCCTGACCGCGCTGCTGCTGATGATCACGCGCGTCGGGCAAGGTGTGCCCGTCACGCAGGCGGAGAATCTCGCGCTGCTGATCACTGCCGTGGCGGTGCTGGGCGCGTTCGTCTGGCAGGAGAACCGGGCGGCCGAGCCGATCATTCCGCTGTCGATGTTTCGGGTGCGCACGGTCACGATCTGCTGCCTCGCGTTGTTCCTGTGCTTCTTCCAGTTGATCTCCACCTCGGTGCTGATGCCCCTGCGCTTTCAGATGGTGGCCGGAGCCAGCCCGGATGGCGCGGCATTGCGCCTGGTGCCGCTGACGCTGTCGATTCCGTTTGGGGCTTTCCTGGCCGGCAAGTGGATGACGCACAGCGGCCGCTACAAGCCGCTGATGGTGGGCGGTGCATGCGTCGTCCCGTTTGCCATCGTCGCGCTGGGGCTGCTTGACCCGCACAACGTGTGGCCGCTGGCGTTGGCGATGATCGTGCTGGGCCTCTCGATCGGCGTGCAGTTTCCGACCGGGCTGGTGGCCACGCAGAACGCCGTGCCGCCCCACACCGTGGGGCTGGCAACGGCGCTGACCGCGTTCTCCCGCCTGCTGGGCGGCGCGGTGGGCGTTGCGGTGCTGACGTCGGTGTTGATTGCGCTGTTGCGCCAAGCCGCGCCAGCAGCGCAGGTGGCGGCCGGCGGTGATCTGTTGATGGATCTGTTCCATGCCGCGCTCGCCAGCAGCGGCGCTGATGCGCAGGCGCTGCAGCGCGCGGGCGAGAGCGCCTTCCGGCATCTGTTCTTCTTTGCGGCGGCGGTGTCGGTTGTTTCGCCGCTGCTGCTCGTGCGCCTGGAAGAGAAGGCGTTGCGCGGCAAGGTGTCTGTCGCGCAGGCGGTGGACTGAGCTAGCGCGTGGCGGGTGCGAGCGCCCGGCGCCGGGCGCGGCGGGCAATGCTGCCGCCGTACAGCGCCCAGCGTAACGTGGGGGCAGCCGCGCGCATGGCGACCGACGCCAGGGCGGCGCGCAACGGCGGCGGCTCAAGGCCGAGCATCTGCGTGGCCCAAGGCGGCAGCAATTCGATCCCGGCATCAAGAAACACCCGCACGGCGGGTTGGAGTCCCGGGCGGGGTGCCTGCCATCTCATCAAGACTTCCACCACCGTGCGCGTGCGGTCGCTGGCCACCAGTTCAGCGCGCATGGCATTCAGGTAGTCGCGGACGGACGCACGCGACTTCGGTACATCGCGTGCGCCGAGGAGCTCGGTAACCAGCGCGGTCTCCTCGAAATACCGGTCCTGCCTGGCGCCGCTCAGGCCGCCATCGACATAACGCAGATAGCCCGCCAGGAAGCTGGACATCTCGGCCACATGCACCCAGGTGAGCAGGTCCGGGTCGTTGGCGGAATAGGGGCGCCCGTCGGGTGCAATGCCTTGCACGCGGTTGTGGATCAGCTTGACGTGTTCGATCAGCGCCAGCGCGTCGCGCCGGCTGCCATAGGTGGTGCCGGCCACGAACTGCGCGGTGCGGCCCAGGCGCCCCTGGAGGTCCTCGCGGAAGTTGGAGTGGTCCCAGACACCGGCCAGCGCGCGCGGGTGCAAGGCCTGCAGGAGCAGCGCGCTGACGCCGCCAGCCATCATCGCAGGAAAATCGGCGTGCACCTGCCAGCAGACCGCATCGGGTCCAAACAGGCCCGGGTCACCGGGCGGAGAATCGATGTCGAGCGACACGCCGCCAGCGGCACGGGTCAGGCCGCGGACCTGGTTGGCAATGCGTTCGCGCAGCGTTTCAAGCGGGGAAAACATGGTGCCGGGTGGCAAGCGAAGGGGCGTTCATTTTAACGACGCCCTGCATTCCACGCCGGGATGACAGAACGTCGCAGCGCGCGTGCAACGGGTCAGGATCGTTTGTTGCGTTGTCGGCTTCTAGAATGCACAGACCACTCACCGAACCTTCAATGCACATGCACTTTCATCGACATGTTGGCTGGCTGGGCGCGATGGCCCTGGCGCTGGCTGGTTTCGGCTTCAGCGAGGCGGCGCGTGCGCAGAGCGCCCCGTCCTTGCGCGACAAGTACCAGGCCCTGGCCCCGCAACTGGCCGACAACCCGTTTCACCGCCCGCTGGTGCTCGAATCCACCGAAACGTCCAGCATGCTCAAAGGCGATATCTACAGCGTGGTCGACTACCCCTTCGCTACCGTCAGCGGCGCGTTGAACGACCCCGCGCAGGGGCCTGCCAACTGGTGCGACGTGCTGATCCTGCATCTGAACATCAAGTATTGCCACGCGACGGCGGGTGCCCGCGCAGGCATGCTGGACGTCAACCTGGGGCGAAAGGTCGAGCAGTCGCTCTCCAGCAGCTACCGGCTGACGTTCAATTACCGCCCCGTCCTCAGCAACCCGGATTACTTTCGCGTGGAACTGAATGCTGAATCCGGGCCGTTCAGTACGCGCGACTACCGCATCGTGTTGGAAGCCACTCCGGCTCCGACCGGCGGCAATCGCACCTTCCTGCACCTGACCTATGCGTACGGTTACGGCACCGCCGGCCAACTGGCGATGCGCACGTACCTGGCGACCATCGGAAGTGACAAGGTCGGCTTCACCAAGACAGCGGATGCGCCGGCTGCGCAGCCCGAGTATGTCGGTGGCGTGCGCGGCCTGCTCGAGCGCAATACGATGCGGTACTACCTCGCCATCGACGCGTATCTGAAGGCGCTCGCCGCGCCGCCCGACAAGCGGCTGCAGCAGCGCCTGATCACGTGGTTCAACGCCACCGAGCAGTATCCGCGCCAGCTGCATGAAGTGGAGCGGCAGGATTACCTGCAGATGAAGCAGCACGAAATCGAGCGCCAGCAGACGGCGCGGTGATGCCGCAACGCGGCGTCAAGCCGGGCGATACACCTTGGCGAACCGCTGCGCCTGCACAACGCCATAGTCGTTGGGCGCGTATTGCAGGAGCCAGTCGCCTGCCTGGCCACGCAGCACGTCACCGGCTTCGGAGCGGGCAATGGCGAACGCGTCGTGCATCTGTACCGCCAGCACCACGCTGGGGCGGTTGCGGTAGGCACCGGGCCGGCCGTGGGGATGCGATGGATCGGCCGGCAGGTACTTGGCATCGAAGCGGTCGCGTGAGACCACCCAGCGGTCGCTGGTCGAGCCGGTGATGAGTGCATCTCCGGGCGCGTAGCGATTCGGGCCTTCCAGGCTCATCAGCTCGCCGGGTTCCGACGCAAAGTCGACGTGGACAGTCTCGTCCTTGACGAAGGGGCGTGCGGCGGGATCCGTGCGAAGGTCGATGTGTTGCAGGGTGGGCATGGAGCGAGGCATGTCGGGCATGGGTGGGCGCGTATCGCGATGAGGGGCGTAAGCGTAGCGCGGAATCCGCCTGACGGGATACAGAGAGGGCGGCGTTGCGCCCTCGATGCCGCGGCAACCATGCGATCGCGCCTCGCCCGCCCGGCCGCCGCGCAGGTGGCTCGGACGTTCCGCCTCGGCTCAGTAGTACCGCAGTTCCGTCGCCTTGCCGTGGAACACCTTGTACGAATAGATGGTGTAGGCCACGATGGTCGGCAGCACGATCGCCACGCCGACCAGCATGAACTCGAGCGATTCCGGTGCGCTTGCGGCTTGCCAGATGTCGAGTCGATCGACCACGAGATACGGGAACAGACTGTAGGCGAGGCCGTTGAAGGCCAGCAGAAAGATGGCGCCAGTACCGACGAACGGCGCCCAGATGAGATGCTCGTCGCCGTTGGCGATCTGCCGTGGCAGCCGGCGCAGTACCCAGTCGATCAGGCCGAACAGCACGATGGTCACGAGGGGCACCGGCGCCAGCAGGATGATGTTCGGCAACGCAAACCATTTGTCGAACACGCGCGTGCTGACCCAGGGCGTGGCCAGCGACACTGCTGCCACGCCCAGCGCGGTGAACCACAGGCTGCCGCGCGCCCACTGCACCGCGCGCAACTGCAGGGCACCCTCGGTCTTCATGATGAGCCACGTGGCGCCCAGCAGCAGATAGCCGGCAATCAGGCCGCCCGCCGTGCAAATGGCGAACACGACATTCGCTGCGTTGTACTGGAAGCCGGTGATGTACATCCCAAGCATCATGCCCTGCGCAGCGGTGGCGATGACCGAACCCGCGTAGAACGCGCGGTTCCACCACGGCTTGTGGTGCGCGCGCGCCTTGACGCGAAAGTCGAAGGCGACGCCGCGCAGGATCAGCCCGAACAGCATCAGCGCCACGGGCAAATACAACGCGCCCAGGATCTCGCCGTGCGCGGCTGGAAACGCTACGAGCAGCAGGCCGACGCCCAGGACGAGCCACGTCTCGTTGGCATCCCAGAACGGGCCGATCGAGGCGATCATGGTGTCCTTTTCGGCGTCGTCGGCACGGCGCAGCAGGATGCCCACGCCGAGGTCGTAGCCGTCGAGGACCACATAGGCAAGCACGGCAATGCCCATGAGAACCATGAAGACCACCGGCAGCCAGCCGGCGGGTTGGGTCAGGTCGGGGAAGGTGTTCATGCTGGGCTCCGGGCGGTCCGGGCGAAGACCGGGGTGGGGGTTTCGATCACGGGGGTGCCGGTGGCATCGGGGTCGGTTGGATCGAGCGCGCCGCCGGCCTTGCGAGCCAGGTAGAACACGACGCCCACATACGAGGCGATGAGGAAGGCATACAGCGCGAGGTACATCGCAAGCGTGCTGCCGATCATGGCGGCGGGCACGGCGGAGGCGGCCTGCGCGGTCGTAAGCACGCCGTAGACAAGCCACGGCTGGCGGCCGATCTCGGTGACGTACCAGCCGGCGACCACGGCCACCCAGCCGGAGAACGTCATCGCCACCAGCGTGCGCGCCAGCCAGCGCGGCAGCTCGCCATTGCGGCGCAGGCGCCAGGCGCTCGTCCATGACACGGCGAGCATCAGCAGGCCCATGCCGACCATCAGGCGGAACGCAAAGAAGATCGGCAGCACGGGGGGATGCCGATCGAATGTGTCGAGCCCGCGTACCTCGCCGTCCAGCGAATGCGTGAGGTACAGCGATGCCAGTTTGGGCACCGCAATTTCGAAGCGGTTGCTCCGCGTGGCCTCGTCGGGGATGCCGAACAGCACGGCAGGCACGCCGCGCTCCGTGTGCCAGATACCTTCCATGGCAGCCAGCTTGGCGGGTTGGTGCTCCAGTGTGTTCAGGCCATGGGCGTCGCCCGCCGCGATCTGCAACGGGATCAACACGGCGGCAAGCGCCACGCCTGTTCTGAGGGTGGCACGCACATCGGGGCCGCGATCATGGCGCAGCCAGCGATAGGCCGACAGGCCCGCGAGCAGGAATGACACCGTCAGCCCCGATGCCAGCAGCATGTGCGTGAAGCGATACGGAAACGACGGGTTGAAGATGATGGCCAGCCAGCTGGCCGGGTGCGCGCGGCCATCGATCATCACGTAGCCGGTCGGGGTCTGCATCCAGGAATTCAGCGCAATGATCCAGAACACCGAGATCGTGGTGCCTAACGCCACGAGAAAGGTGGCGAACGTGTGGACGCGCTGGCTCACCCGGCCCGTACCGAACAGCATGATGCCGAGGAAGCTGGCCTCCAGGAAAAAGGCGGTCAGGACTTCATACGCCAGCAGCGGCCCGGCGATGTTGCCCACCGTCTTCATGTAGCCGGGCCAATTGGTGCCGAACTGGAAGCTCATCGTCACGCCGGACACCACGCCCAGTGCAAAGGTGAGGGCAAACACCTTCACCCACAGCCGGTAGGCGGCCATCCAGGCTTCGTCGCCGGTCTTGCGGTAGCGCAGCTTGAAGAACAGCAGCACCCACGCCAGCGCAATGCTGATGGTGGGAAAGAGGATATGGAACGTGATGTTGGCGCCGAACTGCACGCGCGCCAGGACAACAGGATCGAGTGACATGATGCTTCTCGGGGCGAGTTACTTGGTTTTTCCGCCGCCGCCAACGACGACGGCGAGCTTGTTCTTCATTTCCAGCAACTTATGCACCTTGGCGCCCATCTTCATGAGCTGCTGGAGCGCTTCCACGTCCAGTTTCTGCACGTCGTCAAACCAGGTGGTCATGAGTGTGATGAGCTGGTACATCTCCTTCATGCGCGCCTGGGCGTGGCGGTCATCCGGATCGACGGGCGCCTCCAGCATGACGTCACGCAGCAGCGTGAGCGTGGGGTCAATCTCGCGCTTGCGTCGTTCTTCCGCCAGCGTGCGGAAGATGGTCCAGATATCGTCAGGGGCAGAGAAGTACTCGCGCCGGTCGCCCGGCTTGTGGGACAGCTTCACGAGCTTCCACGACTCCAGCTCCTTCAGGCCGATGCTCACGTTCGAGCGGGAAAAGCCGAGTGCTTCGGCAATCTCGTCCGCGTTGATCGGCTCGCGTGCGCAGTACAGCAGCGCGTAGATCTGCCCCACCGTACGGTTGATGCCCCAGCGGCTGCCCATCTCGCCGAAATGCAGAACGAAGCGCTGTTTCAAGGGGGAGAGTTGCATTGTTTTGATCTTTCTCAAGTTTCAAGAATTTCTGAAAGTTTAGTCGCCTGGTCCGGCCGTGCAATGTGACGCGCTGTCGCGGGGATGTGGGGGGGGCTGGGCGAGGGAGGCTGATCGATGACGGCACGCGCAGCAGGGTGTCTCACATGTGAATCAATCTAACAAAACATCGATGCACTCAAGAGTCGCCTCCTAAAACACGCCGAGAAATAACGCAAATGAGTGAGTTTTGAACTGGCTTTCAAGATAACCGCTACCGTTGCGGTAAAACGTTAAGCAAAGATCAGGACATGATTCCGCCATGCGCAAGCGGTTTCGGAAGATAAAACGACTTCTCGGCCGCAAATGTCTGCTCTGGCAAATGAATGCAGGATGCAAGGTTCAACCTGAGAAATGGCTGGCTACGGGGCTTAATAAATGCGGATTTCTGCCGAAGATTCGTTTGCAAAGCAAATCATCAAAGGAGACCCCCCGATGCGTGTCAATGAACCGGTTACCCAACGTGAATACGAGTTCCCCGACAACGCGACGCTCATGTCGACCACCGACACGCAGAGCTACATCGCCTACGCAAACGCTGCATTTGTCGAGGTGAGCGGTTTTTCCCGCGAGGAGATCGAGGGGCAACCCCACAACATCGTGCGTCACCCCGACATGCCGCCCGAGGCGTTTGCCGACATGTGGGCTACGCTCAAGGCCGGCCAGCCATGGACGGCGCTGGTCAAGAACCGCCGCAAGAACGGCGATCATTACTGGGTGCGCGCCAACGCCACGCCCGTCGTGCGCGACGGCAAGCCAAGTGGCTACATGTCGGTGCGCACCAAGCCGACGCGCGAGGAGGTGGCCCAGGCCGAGTCGCTCTACAAGGACTTCCGCACCGGCCACGCGGGCAGCCGCAAGTTCCACAAGGGCCTGATCGTGCGGACGGGGTGGATGGCCTGGCGCTCGTGGCTCCAGGTGATGCCGGTGCGCTGGCGCATCCGGTTGACGTTCGTCGCGCTGTTGCCGGCGCTGCTGGCCGTGGCATGGGCATTTGGTTTGTCGGGTGCGGCGTTGGGCGGCTTCGCCGCGGCGGAGCTTGTCACGCTGGCCCTGGCCTCGTGGTGGCTCAAGGTGCAGATCGCCGCGCCGCTCGAGCGGATGCTGCAGCAGGCCCTGAGCGTGGCCTCCGGAGAAAACCAGAAGGTCGCACTTTCGGATCGCGTGGATGAGATCGGCATGACGCTGCGCACGATCAGCCAGCTTGGGCTGATGTTCCGGTGGCTGATCGACGATGTTGCCGAGCAGGTCGTCAACGTGCAATCCGCCAGCCAGGAGATCGCCCAGGGTAACGGCAACATCAACATGCGCACCGAGCAGGCGGCGGCCAGCCTGGAGGAAACCTCGAGCTCGATGACGCAGATGACCGCCACCGTGGCGAGCAATGCGGAGACGGCAGGGCAGGCCAACACGCTGTCCGGACAGGCCACGCAGGCCGCGCTGAATGGCGGCCGCGCCATGGCCGATGTGGTGGCCACGATGAGCGCCATCTCGCAGAGCGCCAAGCAGATCGCCGACATCATCGGCGTGATCGACAGCATTGCGTTCCAGACCAACATCCTGGCGCTGAACGCCGCGGTGGAAGCCGCGCGCGCGGGCGAGCAGGGCCGCGGCTTTGCCGTGGTGGCCGGCGAGGTCCGCGCCCTCGCGCAGCGCAGCGCCAGCGCCGCCAAGGAGATCAAGGCCCTCATCGGCACCAGTGTCGACAAGGTGGAATCGGGCTCCCGGCTGGTGGACGACGCCGGCAGGACGATGGACGACATCGTCGAGCAGGTGAAGAAGGTCTCGGCCATGATCGCCGACATCAGCCTGGCAACCGCCCAGCAGACCGACGGCATCACGCAGGTCAGTCAGGCCGTCAGTCACCTGGATCAGGTCACGCAGGAGAATGCCACGCTGGTCGGCCAGAGCGCCGCGGCAGCCGAAGGTTTGCGCCTTCAGGCCACGCGGCTGGTTGAGGCCGTGAACGTGTTCCGCTGAGTCGCGCGCCCGCGTACGGGAGGCATGGGGCGGACAACAGGGATGGGCAATTGCAAAAACCGCCCCGCAGGGCACCTGGCGATGATGCCGTCTTCGCCTACCATGCCTATGCAGCAACATTCCTCCCAACGCACATTCTTTGGAGCACGCATATGGCCTCACACGGTTTGATTGCCTGGCTGATCATCGGCGCGATAGCGGGTTGGCTGGCAGGCCTGCTGGTCAAGGGCGGCGGTTTCGGGCTGTTCGCCGATATCGTCGTTGGTATCGTCGGTGCGTTCATCGGCGGCTGGCTGGCCGGGGTGCTGCACATTTCGCCCGGCGGGGGCTGGATGGGGTCGATCATCACGGCGGTGATCGGGGCGGTCATCCTGCTGTTCGTCATCCGGCTGATCAAGCGCGGGTAGTGGCGCCGGCCACGCGCGCGGCTGCGCGTGGCCGAATGTCATCCGGTTGCCGGATTCCACCGTTCACCCCATCAACTAGACTGGTTGGTACGAGGACAGCCAAGCCGCGCCACCAGCGCAGGCGCGGCGGGCATACGTTACAAGCGAGGCCACCATGTCTGATCCATCCGCAGCCCAGGAACTCTACGAAGGGTTCGAGATTCACGTGTCACCCAGCCCGATCCGGGCCGACAGTGGTTGTTACACCTACACGGGCTATGTTTGTCACCCCGGCGCGAATCCCCAACAGCCGGGACGCGCCGTGCCATTCCATGCTGACGGCAACGACAGTTTCGGCAGCCCCGAAGCGGCCGTGGAAGACGCC
Source organism: Burkholderiaceae bacterium (assembly GCA_028871175.1). Classification (GTDB taxonomy): domain Bacteria; phylum Pseudomonadota; class Gammaproteobacteria; order Burkholderiales; family Burkholderiaceae; genus Ralstonia; species Ralstonia condita. The sequence continues at coordinate 33,084 of JAGWNU010000007.1, forward strand.
GTCCATGTGGCGCGCAGCATCATCGACGGCACGCACCCAGATCTGTCGGTGCTGTCCATCGTGACGAACGGCTACTGAACGCCCACCCGCAACTTTCTTGGATCGGCACATCGACGGTGTGCCGATTGCCCGCCCCAGCGGCCGACGCATTTGCTGTGCCGCACCATCCCGAATCCAGCCTGCACCGAAACCGTGCCGCTCCATGCTCGCGCATGAGGCACGTCCAGCGCGCCCACGCGCCACTTGCCACTGCGAACCCCGATAGATCAAGGGCTCACGCGCATGGCACACCTGTTGCATAGCACCATGGCGCGGGTCAACGGCGACTCGCTCTCTTCGTGGTGAAGGCCCTGGTGACCAGGGCGACTTGGACAACGGCGTCCCGGAATCTGGCCAGAGCGGCTGGGTTCTCGGACGCCATTTTTTTTTCAGAAGCGGGATTCGACATGACCGGCAAAGCCACCCGAATCGATCTGTTCAGCCTGCGCACGCCGCAGATGCGCGCCTTTCATCTGACGTGGCTGGCGTTCTTCGTCTGCTTCTACGCGTGGTTTGCCTGCGCACCCCTCATGCCGGTGCTCAAGGGCGAGTTCCACCTCACGCCCGGGCAGATTGCCAATATCAACATCGCGGCCGTAGCGGTGACGATTCTGGTGCGACTGATCGTCGGCCCGCTGTGCGACCGCTTCGGTCCGCGCAAGACCTATACCGGCCTGCTTGCGCTGGGTGCGATCCCGGTGCTGGGCGTGGCGCTCGCGCAGAGCTACGAAGCGTTCCTGTTCTTCCGCCTGGCGATCGGCGCGGTTGGCGCGAGCTTCGTCATCACGCAATACCACACGTCCGTCATGTTCGCGCCCAACGTGGTGGGCACGGCCAATGCGGCTTCCGCTGGCTGGGGCAATGCTGGCGGAGGCGTGGCGCAAGGCACGATGCCTCTGCTGCTGACGGCCATCGTGATGATGGGTGCCACGCAGAGCCTGGGCTGGCGCGTGGCGATGATCGTGCCGGGCGCGGCCATGCTGATCGTCGCAGCGCTCTACTGGCGTTACACGCAGGACTGCCCCGAAGGCAACTTCAGTGATCTGCGTGCCGCAGGCAAGACGATCGACGGCGGCAAGAACGGCGGCTGGGGCAGCTTCGTGGCGGCTGCTGGTAACTATCGCGTGTGGCTGCTGTTCATCACCTACGGCGCGTGCTTTGGCGTGGAAATCTTCATCCACAACATCGCCGCCACCTACTACGTCGACCACTTTGGCTTGTCGCTGTCGGCAGCCGGCATGGCGGCGGCGAGCTTCGGCCTGCTGGCGCTGTTTGCCCGGGCACTCGGCGGCATCGTGTCGGACCGCGTGGCCGCCAAGCGTGGCCTGGATGCGCGCACCCAACTGCTGTGCCTGCTGATGGTGGGCGAGGGGCTCGGTCTGTTTGGCTTTGCCCACGCAGGCAGCGTCACGGTGGCCATCCTGGCGATGCTCGGCTTTGGCCTGTTCACCCACATGGCATGCGGCGCGACGTATGCGCTGGTGCCGTTCATTGACCGCCGCGCGCTGGGCGGCGTGGCCGGCATCATCGGCGCGGGCGGCAACGCCGGCGCGGTGGCGGCGGGCTTCCTGCTCAAGGGCATGGCCGATACGCAGGCCACGCTCTCGGTGCTGGGCGCGCTGGTCGGGCTGTCCGCCATCTGCGCGATTGCCGTGCGTTTCTCGCCGGAACACAAGGCGCGCGAACAAGCGCTGTACGACAACACGCTGGCCGCCGCCGGCAACGCCTGACGCAGTCAAGGAGACATGACCATGACCATGAAGATCGTCGTCATTGGCCACGGAATGGTGGGCCACAAGTTTCTGGAAAGCCTGCTGCATGCGCCGGGCCATCACCTTGAGGTGACGGTGCTGTGCGAAGAGCCGCGCCCCGCCTACGACCGCGTGCACCTGTCGGAATTCTTCACGGGCAAGTCGGCGGAAGACCTTTCGCTCGTCGCTCCGGGCTTCTTTGACCGCGATGACGTGGTGCTCAAGCTCAACGCCCGCGCCACGGCCATCGACACTACCGCCAAAACGGTGACGGCCTCGACCGGCGAGGTGCTGCCGTACGACAAGCTCGTCATCGCGTCGGGCTCGTCGCCGTTTGTGCCGCCGGTGCCGGGCAAAGACCGCAAGGACTGTTTCGTCTATCGCACCATCGAAGACCTTGAGGCGATGGCCGAGTGCGGCCAGCGCGCCAAGACCGGCGTCGTCATCGGCGGCGGCCTGCTGGGGCTGGAATGCGCCAAGGCGCTGCGCGACATGAACCTGCAAACGCACGTGGTCGAGTTTGCCGGCCGCCTGATGGCCATGCAGGTGGACGACGGCGGCGGCCGCATGCTGCGCCGGAAGATCGAAGACCTGGGCGTGACCGTCCACACACAGAAGAACACCTCGGAGATCGTCGACGGCGAAACGGCGACGCACCGCTTGAACTTTGCCGACGGCACGCACCTGGAAGCCGACATGGTCGTCTTCTCGGCCGGCATCCGCCCGCGCGATGAACTGGCGCGCGCCTGCGGGCTGGAAGTGGGCGAGCGCGGCGGCATCGTGATCGACTCCGAGTGCCGTACCTCCGCGCCCGACGTGTACGCGATTGGCGAATGCGCGCTGTGGGGCGGCAAGGTCTACGGGCTGGTTGCGCCGGGTTATGAGATGGCGCGCATCACCGCCAAGCAGATCCTGGCGGCGGACGACGCGGCAGAGTTCAGCGGCGCCGACATGAGCACCAAGCTCAAGCTGATGGGCGTGGACGTGGCCAGCCTGGGCGATGCGCAGGGCGTGACGCCGGGCAGCCGCAGCGTGCAGTTCACCGACGAGCGCAAGCAGATCTACAAGAAGCTGGTGGTGTCGGAAGACGGCAAGTACCTGCTGGGCGGTGTGCTGGTGGGGGATGCGGCCGAATACGGCACGCTGCTGCAGATGATGCTCAACCGCATCGAGCTGCCGGAAGCACCGGAATTCCTGATCCTCCCGCAGGCCGATGGCAATGCGCGCCCGGCACTGGGCGTGGATGCGCTGCCCGATAGCGCGCAGATCTGCTCGTGCAACGACGTATCGAAGGGCGCGCTGTGCCAGGCCGTGTGTGCCGGCGCCACCACCGTGGGCGCGCTCAAGGACGCCACCAAGGCCGGCACCTCGTGCGGCGGCTGCGTGCCGCTCATGACGCAGGTGATGAAGGCCGAGATGAAGAAGCAGGGCCTGGCCGTCAATAACCACATCTGCGAGCACTTTCCGTATTCGCGTCAGGAGCTGTATCACCTGGTGCGCGTGGGCCGCATCCAGTCGTTCGAGGCGCTGCTGGAAGCGCACGGCAGCGGCATGGGCTGCGACATCTGCAAGCCCGCCGTGGCGAGCATCCTCGCTTCGTGCTGGAACGACTTCGTGCTCAAGAAAGAGCACGCCAGCCTGCAGGATTCCAACGACTACTTCCTCGCCAACATCCAGAAGGATGGGACGTACTCCGTGGTGCCGCGCATGCCCGGCGGCGAGGTCACGGCAGACGGCCTGATCGCCGTGGGCCAGGTCGCCAAGAAGTACGGCCTGTACACCAAGATCACGGGCGGCCAGCGTGTCGACCTGTTCGGCGCGCGCCTGGAGCAACTGCCGCTGATCTGGGAAGAGCTGATCGCGGCAGGCTTCGAGTCGGGCCATGCCTATGGCAAATCGCTTCGCACAGTGAAGTCGTGCGTGGGTTCCACCTGGTGCCGTTATGGCGTGGGGGATTCGGTGGGTTTTGCGGTAGCGCTGGAGAACCGCTACAAGGGCCTGCGCTCGCCGCACAAGCTGAAGTTTGGCGTGTCGGGGTGCACGCGTGAATGCGCCGAGGCGCAAGGCAAGGACGTTGGCATCATCGCCACCGAGAAGGGCTGGAACCTGTATGTGTGCGGCAACGGCGGCATGAAGCCCCGCCATGCCGAACTGCTGGCGGCAGACCTCGACCAGGAAACGCTCATCCAGTATGTCGACCGTTTCCTGATGTTCTACGTGCGCACGGCCGACCGCCTGCAACGCACCAGCACATGGCGCGACAACCTGGAAGGTGGTCTCGACTATCTGAAGGACGTGGTGATCAACGACAAGCTGGGCATCGTGGCCGAACTCGAAGCCGAGATGCAGCATGTGGTCGACACCTATCAAGACGAATGGAAGACCGCCGTGACCAACCCCGACGTGCGCAAGCGCTTCCGCCACTTCGTCAACAGCGAGGCGAGGGATGCGAATGTGGTCTTCGTCGAGGAACGCGGCCAGATCCGCCCGGCGACGGTGGAGGAGCGTGCGAAGACACGGCCCGTGCGCATTCCTGTTGTTGCTGAAGCCGCTTGAGCCTGATAGAGGAAGAGGAGGACGTCATGCAAGCATCCCGTTGGACCCCGGTCTGTGCCCTGGACGACATCGTTCCCAACACCGGCGTTTGCGCGCTGGTGGACGGTGACCAGGTTGCCGTGTTCCGTGTGGGCGGCAACACGCCGCAAAGCGTGTACGCCATCGGTAACTACGACCCGAACTCCGCCGCCGCCGTGCTGTCGCGCGGGCTGGTCGGCAACCTGGGCGAGCGCATCGTCGTCGCATCGCCGATCTACAAGCAGCACTTCGACTTGACCACGGGCGAGTGCCTCGAAGCGCCGGCCAACTCCGTGCATGCCTACGCAACCAAGGTGGAAGACGGCAAGGTGTGGGTAGCGGCATGAGCTGCAAGCCGTAAGCCGGGGGCCATGGCCGCCGGCACTGAGTGAATCCAATGACCGACAACCTTCAGGAGAAGGCAGCATGAACGCCAAGACCGTACGCCCCAAGCTGGTCGTCATCGGCAACGGCATGGCCGGCATGCGCACGGTCGAAGAGTTGCTCAAGCTCGCGCCGGACCTGTATGACGTGACCGTGTTTGGTGAAGAACCGCACGGCAACTACAACCGCATCCTGCTCTCGCCGGTGCTGGCGGGCGAGAAGCAGGTTGACGACATCATGCTCAACACGCGCGAGTGGTACGACCAGAACCACATCACGCTGCACGCCGGCGACCCGGTGGTCGCCATCGACCGCCCGCGCCGCACGCTGCGCTCGCGCGACGGCGTGGAGATGCGTTATGACCGCCTGCTGATCGCCACGGGCTCGCGGCCGTTCATCCTGCCGGTGCCGGGGCATCTGCTGCCGGGCGTGATCGCCTTTCGCGACATTCAGGATGTGGAGACGATGCTGGAAGCGGCCCGTAACCACCGGCACGCGGTCGTCATCGGCGGTGGTTTGCTTGGGCTGGAAGCCGCCAACGGCCTGATGCGCCAGGGCATGGAGGTGACCGTGGTGCACCTGCCCGACAGCCTGATGGAGCGCCAGCTCGACAAGCCGGCCGCCAAGCTGTTGCAGAAGGCGCTGGAAGCCAAGGGCCTGCGCTTCCTGCTGGGCGCACACACGGCGGAGCTGCTGGGCACCGACCGCGTGACCGCCGTGCGCTTCAAGGACGGCACCGAGATCCCCGCCGACCTCGTCGTCATGACTGCCGGCGTACGCCCGAACATCGAGCTTGCCAAGGCCGCCGGCCTGCATTGCGAACGCGCCATCATCGTTGACGACACGCTGCAGACCTACGACCCGCGCATCTACGCCGTGGGCGAATGCGTGCAACACCGCAGCGCAACGTTCGGCCTCGTCGCGCCCATCTGGGACCAGGCCCGCGTGTGTGCCGCGCACCTGGCCGGCGCCGGGCACCGCCGCTATGTCCAGCAGGCCACCGCGACCAAGTTGAAGGTCACGGGCGTGGACTTGTATTCCGCGGGCGATTTCATCGGCGGCGACGGCACCGAAGACATCGTGCTGCGCGACCCGCGCCGCGGCGTCTACAAGCGGCTCGTCCTGAAGGAAGACCGCATCGTCGGCGCGGTGCTGTACGGCGATGTGGCCGATGGCCCGTGGTACTTCGACATGATCCAGCGCCAGACCCCGATCACACCGATTCGCCAGCGCCTGTTGTTTGGCCGCGCGCTGTGCGAAGCCGAAGCCGCGTAATGAACACCGGCAAGACGCGAAACCGGCAACACCGCTTGCACGCCGTGGGTGTGGCCGTTGAAGCCCTAGATGGCGCCTTGAATTTCTGTTGCAGAGAGGAAAAAGGAAGGGAAACTGTCTGAGCGAAGCGAGTTTTTCCCTTCCCCTCTCTGCAACAGAAATTCAAGGAGGGGGTCGCCATCTCGGGCGCGCCTTTCTTTTGCTTACTTTTCTTTGGCAAGACAAAGAAAAGTGAGTCAGCCCCGGCAGGGGATGAAACCAGGGATGCACCAATCACGCAAAGCAATACAGAGATGACGATGACCACCATCCCCATCCACCCGGTATCCGATACGGTTGCCAAGACAGTGCGCACAACGTGCCCATACTGCGGCGTCGGCTGCGGCGTGCTCGCGACCCCACAGGCGGATGGCAGCATCGGCATTGCCGGGGACCCGGCGCATCCGTCCAACGCCGGGCGCCTGTGCGTGAAAGGCTCGGCCCTGGGCGAGACCGTGAGCCTGGACGGCCGGCTGCTCTTCCCAGCCATGCGCGAGCGTTCGCGCGACGCTGGCGCTTCGCAACTGGCCAAACCTGCGCCATTACAGCGCGTCTCGTGGGACACCGCACTCGACGCCGTCGCGCAAGGCTTTCGCCGCATCGCCGAAGAGCACGGTCCGGATTCTGTCGCGCTCTACGTCTCCGGCCAGTTGCTGACCGAGGATTACTACGTCGCCAACAAGCTGATGAAGGGCTTCATCGGCACGGCCAACATCGATACGAACTCGCGGCTGTGCATGTCGTCGGCCGTGGCGGGGCACAAGCGCGCGTTTGGCGAAGACCTCGTGCCCGTCTGCTATGACGATCTGGAAACGGCCGACCTGATCGTGCTGGTGGGCTCCAACACGGCGTGGTGCCACCCGATCCTGTTCCAGCGCATCGTGCGCGCCAAGGAAGCGCGGCCCGAGATGAAGGTGGTGGTGGTCGACCCGCGCCACACGGCCACGTGCGAACTCGCCGATCTGCATCTGCCCATCAAGCCCGGCACCGATGTATGGCTGTTCAATGGCCTGCTGTCGTTCCTCTCGCGGCGCGGTGTGGTGGACCGTAATTTCGTCACGCAGCACACCAACGGCCCCGATGCCGCCCTGGAAGCGGCCGGCACAGAGAGCCACGACGTTGAAGCCGTTGCCAAGGCTTGCAAGCTCAAGCTCGACGATCTGCTCACCTTCTACAGCTGGTTTGCTGACACCGAGCGCACCATCACCGCGTTTTCGATGGGCGTCAACCAATCGACGGCGGGCACGGACAAGGTCAACAGCATCATCAACTGCCACTTGCTCACGGGGCGCATCGGCCGCGCTGGAATGGGGCCGTTTTCGATTACCGGCCAGCCGAATGCGATGGGCGGACGCGAGGTGGGCGGTCTGGCCAACATGCTGGCCGCGCACATGGAGCTGAACGAGCCGTCGCATCGCGACCTCGTGCAGACGTTCTGGGGCGCACCGCGCATGGCCGACAAGGTCGGCCTCAAGGCGGTCGACCTGTTCAATGCCATTGAAGACGGGCGCGTCAAGGCCGTGTGGATCATGGGGACCAACCCCGTGGTCAGCCTGCCCGATGCGGACCAGGCGCGCCGTGCACTGGCCAAGTGCGAACTCGTCGTCGCTTCTGACATCGTTGAGGCTACCGACACGACCGTGCTGGCCGACATCCTGTTGCCTGCGCTGGGCTGGGGAGAGAAAGACGGCACCGTGACGAACTCCGAGCGCCGCATCTCGCGCCAGCGCGCCTTCCTGGCCGCGCCGGGCGAGGCACGCGCCGACTGGGACATCATTGCCGACGTTGCCCGCCGCATGGGCTACGACGGCTTCGACTTCAAGAGCGCGGGCGATGTGTTTGATGAACACGCTCGCCTGTCTGCCTACGCCAACGATGCGAGCGGCACGCGTCGCGCCTTCCACCTCGGCGGCCTGACCGGGCTCGATACCGATGCATACGAAGGCATGTCGCCGGTGCAATGGCCTATCGCAACGTCTGGCAACAGCGAAGCGCGCCTCTTCAGCGATGGCCGTTTCGCCCACGCCGATGGCCGCGCGCGTTTCGTGCCGACGCCCGCCCGTGCGCCCGCGCATGCGGCGGATGGCGAATATCCGCTCATTCTCAACACCGGCCGTGTGCGCGACCAATGGCACACCATGACGCGCACTGGCCGCGCGCCCAAGCTGGCTGACCACGTGCCCGAACCGTTTGTCGATCTGCACCCGCACGATGCGCTGCTGGCCGGCGTGCGTGAAGGCGGCCTGGCACGCGTGTCGTCACGCTGGGGCAGTGTGGTGGCGCGTGTGCGCATGACGGGCGGCATCGCGCGTGGCAGCGTGTTCGTGCCGATCCACTGGAACGGCCAGTTTGCATCCGATGCGCGCGTGGGCGCGGTCGTCAATCCGGTGGTCGACCCGGTGTCCGGTGAGCCCGAGTTCAAGCACACACCGGTGATGGTCGAGCCGTTCGATGTGGCATGGCACGGCTTTGTCCTCTCGCGCCGCGCACTCGACACCGACGATGCAACGTGGTGGACGCGCATTCAAGGCAAGCAGTTCGTGCGCTATGAACTGGCCGGCCGCCAGCAGCTTGGTTCCGTGCACGATTGGGCGCGCGCGCTGCTGGGCGTAACCGACCCACACGCCGACTGGCTCGAATACGAAGACACCACCGCGCGTGTCTATCGCGCTGTGCACGTGGTGGATGACCGCATCGAAGCCTGCGTGTTTTTGTCACCGCGTCCGGATCTGCCGTCGCGCAACTGGCTCGCGGGCCTGTTCGCGCAAGAGCGTCTCGAAGACCTCGACCGTGCGGGCGTGCTGCTCGGCCAGCCGATCGAAGCGGGTGTCGATGTGGGGCCGACCGTCTGCTCGTGCTTTGGCGTGGGCCGCAACACCATCTGCGATGCCATCCGCACCAAGGGCCTGCAAACCACCGGCGAGATCACGGCCTGCCTGAAGGCAGGCGGCAATTGCGGCTCGTGCGTGCCGGAACTCAAACGGCTGCTTGTGGAGGCGCGCGTGCCGGTGGAAGAGGCCGCATAAGGTCGGTCGGATTGGCATCGCCATAGACAAATAATTTACCCGGGCAATATTGTTTTCTTGATTTAGCCCGGATAAAATAGGCTCCTCTCGTTCGACTGGAGCCTGTCATGCATCCTGCATCGGTTGTCACCTGTACCGCATTTGCCGGCGCGCAGCGTCTTGCCGCCGGCCCGCTGCGCGATGTTGCGCGGGCGGTCAAGGTGCACGTCGACCGCCATGCAGACGCCTCGGTGCTCGTCTTTGACGATGCCACCTGCAACGTGGTCGAACTCGACCTGCGCGGCACGGTCGAGGACGTGCTGGGTCGGCTTCCTGCCGATATCATTCCCGAACCCGCTGAAGCACCCGCAGTGCCGCGCGGCCGCGGCCGCCCGAAGCTGGGCGTGACGGCACGCGAAGTCACCCTGCTGCCGCGCCATTGGGAATGGCTGGCATCGCAACCGGGCGGCGCCTCGGTGACACTGCGCAAGCTCGTGGAAGGTGCGCGCCGCGCCGCCGAAGCCCGTGACCGGCAGCGCACCGCCATCGACGTGGCCTATCGCTTCCTGTCGACCATGGCTGGCAATGCAGCCGGTTATGAAGATGCGTTGCGCGCCCTGTTCGCTTTGGATGCCGAACGCTTCAGCGCCTGCTCCGAGACATGGCCAGCTGACGTGCGCGACCATGCGCGCGGGTTGGCACGGCGCGCTTTCGACGCGGCAGCCGCCTCCATACCAGAAGAAGGACAAGACCCTGCATGAGCGCCAACCCATCTCACACTCCCGTGCCGGCGGTGGCGGCGCGCCCGTTGTGGCGCACGTTCGTCGCCTTTCTCGGACCGCTGATCCTGGCCAACATCCTGCAATCGTTGTCGGGCACGCTCAACAACGTCTACGTTGGGCACATGCTCGGGGTGAAGGCCCTGGCGGCGGTATCGGCGTTCTTTCCGATCCTGTTCTTCTTCATCGCCTTCGTCATCGGGCTCGGCTCCGGCGCGGCGGTGCTGATCGGGCAGGCGTGGGGCGCGAAGAAACCCGAAGCGGTCAAGACCGTGGCGGGCACCACGCTGTCGGTCGGCCTCATGGCCGGCTTGGCGGTGGCGCTGCTCGGTGGCCCGTTTGCCCAGGCGCTGCTGCGCTGGCTCGGCACCCCGGCCGACATCCTGCATGACGCCACGGTGTACGCCAGCGTGATGCTGTACGCCATGCCGGGCCTCTTCGTCTTCCTGCTCACCACGGCGATGATGCGCGGCGTGGGTGACACGCGAACGCCATTGCGCACGCTCATGCTGTCCACCTCCATCGGCCTCGTGCTCACGCCGTCGTTCATCCGCGGCTGGTTCGGCCTGCCGCAGTTGGGCGTGGCCAGCGGCGCAGTCGCAACCACGATTGCGTTCCTGATCGCGCTGGCGTGGCTGGCGTTCTTTCTGCGCCGGCGCCATCATCCGCTGGCGCCGGACGCCGTGCTGGCGCGGCATCTTTGGGTGGACTTTGGCGTGCTCCGTACCGTGCTGAAGATCGGCGTGCCGACGGGCATCCAGCTCGTGGTGATCTCGATTGCGGAACTGGCACTGCTGTCGTTTGTGAACGGTTTCGGCTCGGACGCCACTGCTGCGTACGGCGCCGGCACGCAGATCATCAGCTACGTGCAGTTTCCCGCCATGTCGATCGCCATCACCGCTTCGATCCTGGGTGCGCAGGCCATCGGCGCGGGCAATACGGACCGGCTCGATGCCATCACGCGCACCGGCTTGTGGCTGAACGTGGGCATCACCGGGTTGTTGGTGGTGATGGCGCTGCTGTTCTCGCGCGCGGTGATCGGCTGGTTCACCACCAGCACCGAGGTAATGAACCTGGCGCAGAGCCTGCTGCATATCTCGCTCTGGAGCTCGGTCATCTTTGGTATGGCGAGCGTCTTCTCGGGCGTGATGCGCTCCAGCGGCACGGTCTTGGCGCCTACGGCCATTTCCATTTTCGCCATCGCGGCGGTGGAAGTGCCGGTGGCCTGGGTGCTCAGCCGGCACATCGGCACGGATGGCATCTGGGCGGCCTATCCCGCCACCTTCCTGGCGATGTTCGTCATGCAGGGGCTGTATTACGCGTTCGTGTGGCGTCGCCGCGCGCAGCGGTTCGGCATCCGCCGCATGGTGTGACGAAATGGGGTCCACTGTCGGCGGATAGCACTCGGCGCTTGGGCACAACGCTTCGCGTTGGGTAGGAGGTGCAGCGTGCCTCCGCCGCAGCTCAGACCAGCTCGAGCGTTGCAGAAGCCTTGTCCGCGCGCGGTTGATGCAGCAACCGCACCGCGGGCGATTGCACGATCCAGTACAGCTGCAGGGCAAATCCTGCCAGCGCCACCAGCAGGCATGCTCCCACGCCTGCCCGCGCGGTGACCCACGCGGCCAGCGCGGCGCCCACTGGCCGCGCACCGTATGACATCACGTTGACTGCGGACACCCGCGCCAGCAGTGCCGGCGGCGTCACCGTCTGGCGTAGGGTCGTTGTGCTGACCACCCACAGAATCGGCCCGCAACCCAACAGGAAGAAGCCCGCTTGCGCCAGCACGGGCCGCGGCCGCCACAGCGTGGCCGCCAGCAGCATGCCGCCCGCCAAGCCGCACACCGGCCCCGTGGCCACCACGTGGCCGAAGCGGCATCGCGCCAGGATGCGCGCCGCCAGCAGGGCGCCGATCACCATGCCGGCCCCATACATCGCCAGGGTCAGGCCGATGGCCTGCGCCGACAGGTGGAGCCGATACGCGGCATATGGAACGAAGATGGCGAACACCATAAAGATGGCCGTGGTGAAGAGAAACTGCGTCGCGAACACCGGCCGCAGCAGGGGGTGTCCGAACACGAAGCGTGCGCCTTCTGCGATATCTCGCAGCGGATGCGCCGCGCGCCCGCATGCCGGCATCGGCGCGGCCACGCCAGCCAGCAGTGCCGCTGCCACCGCCGACAGCGCCGCCGCCAGTAGGAACGCCACCGTAGCGCCCGTCCAGCCGATCAGCGCGCCGCCGATGGCCGGGCCGCAGGCAAAGGCCACCGTGCTGGCGAGCTCGATGCGGCCATTGGCGCGTGCAAGCATATGCGCCGCCACGAGCGATGGCACCAGCGCCGGTGCCGCCACGCTGAAGACCACCGTGCCGCACACGCCCACAAAGCCCAGTGCGCCGAGCGTGACAAGGCTGAGGTGACCGGTCATCAGCAGCGTGGCGACGGCACACAGTGCCGCCGCGCGCACCGCCTCTGCCGCGGCCATCAGCGTGCGTTTGGACCAGCGGTCCGCCAGCATGCCGATCGGGATGGCAAACAGCGCAAACGGCAGCGTGAGCGCCACCTGTAACCAGCTTGCCGTGCTCGCATCGGCATGCAGGGCCAGCACGGCCACCATGGGCATGGCGGCCAATGCGATCTGTTCGGCCGATTGCGCGGCCAGGTTGGATGCGGCCAGCCGGTTGAAACCCGCCGGCAGCGGCCCCGTGAGGGATGCAGACATCGCGCTTCTCCTGAAGACAGTCGGCTTCAGGGTAGGGATGCCAAGGTTGTGATGCGCTCCGCTTCTTGCGGGCAAACTCGATGGCCAGCCCGATTACAGGATCGGTGCGAACAGCTTGGCGACGTGCATGATCACGCGGCGCAGCGGGTGGGCACGTTCGTATTCATCGCGGCCGATGCGCGTGGCCTGCGCAAAGTCGGCCTCGAGCATGTGGGCGACGTCGTTGGCGAACCGCGCGTCCGCGGTCATGACCATCAGCTCGAAGTTGAGGCGGAACGAGCGGTTGTCGAGGTTGGCGCTGCCGACAGCGGCGGCATCGTCGTCAATCAGCACAACCTTCTGGTGCAGGAAGCCGGGCAGGTAGCGATAGATCTTCACGCCTGCGCGGATAGCCTGGTAGGCGTAGAGCGTTGATGCCAGGAACACCACGTGATGATCCGGCCGCGACGGCATCAGGATGCGCACGTCCACGCCGCGCAGCACCGCCAGGCGCAGCGCCGCAAATACGGCTTCATCGGGAATGAAGTATGGCGTGGTGATCCACAGCCGCTGGCGTGCGGACTGGATGGCCTCCATGAAGAAGAGCGAACAGGTTTCCTGCTTGTCTGCCGGACCGCTGGCGATCACCTGGCACACCATGTCTTCTTCGGCCCGCAATTCAGGGACGATCAGTTGCGGCACCTCCCGCGCGGCCCAGTACCAGTCTTCGGCAAAGGTGAGCTGCAGGTCCATGACCGCCGCGCCGATGATCTCGATATGCGTGTCGCGCCATGGGGCAAGCGGCGGCTTCTCGCCCAGGTACTCGTTGCCGACGTTATGCCCGCCGACATAGGCGCGCTCGCCATCGACCACGACCAGCTTGCGGTGGTTGCGGAAGTTGAGCTGGAAGCGGTTG
>JAGWNU010000122.1 GCA_028871175.1 Burkholderiaceae bacterium
CCGGAATGGTGCCGACTCCTTGCCCAGATCCCAAAGAGAGAACTGTGTGTAGCCGAAGTACAGGTTGTCGAGCACACCTGTGGAGGCCGGATTCTCGGGCTGGAAGATGCGGAACTTGAAGCTCAGCTGGAACTTGACGTTCACGCCTTCGTGCGCGCCCACCGTCGCGAACATCGGTTCGTGGAACGTCAGGCGCGCAGTCTCCTCCGCGGGGCGAAGCGCCTCGCCAGCGCCGGCGACTGCCTGCGGCGTGCGGGGTGCAACGCTTGCTTCGGCGGGCTGCGCACTGGCATTGGCGCCCAACGCGCCGCCCGGGCGTACGCCATCTGCCGCGGCGTTACGGGCGGCCCCCGGGGGCGCTCCATCGGCGGCAATCTGGGGAGCATCAGCGCCGCGCACCAGGGTCACCAGCACGGGGGCGGCGTCCAGGTCTGGCAGTTCCAGGCGGACGGCGCCTCGCAGCACCTCGGGCAGCGTGCCGCTGTAGGCGACGGTGCGCACCTGCCCCGGACGCAGATGCAGTGTCTCTGCCCCCGGACTGTGTCGATCGAGAATCACTTCAACAGGACCTTGCAGGTCTGCGGTTGCCATCACGCGCAATCTGGCCGGCACCGCGTAGCTGCGCTGGGCTGCGTCCCCTGAAATCACGAGGGTCAGCGTGAAGGGCTGCGTAGCATCGATGCGGCGCGACGGCTGGAGGACAGCGACCGCGGCCTGTGCGGCGGGAATGGCGCATGCAGCCAGCAAAGCGACGCAGAACGGGGCGATTCGGAAGGAGCGCAAACGCATGGGTGCGAGGCAGCAGGCTAGGCCCGGCAAGTGGCAACTGCGCGCAAGGGTACCATCCCCGGCTTTACGCCCGGTTTGCCGTTCCTGGCTCGCATCACCGCCCGCTTTAGCGTGGGAGCACACGTTTTCGGATGCTTTCCCGTGAAAAACCGGCCAAAATGCTCAACTTTTCAAAAATCGGCCTTGAAAAGCCGGGCGGCACTCCCACATCCGAGCCAAGTTTGTATTTCAGTGCAGTCCTGACACCAGATTCGAGGAGCAAGAACATGGGCAAAATCATTGGTATCGACCTGGGTACCACCAATAGCTGCGTGGCCATCATGGAGGGCAACACCCCCAAGGTGATCGAAAACGCCGAAGGTGCACGCACGACCCCGTCGATCATCGCCTACATGGAAGACGGCGAGATCCTGGTCGGTGCCCCGGCCAAGCGCCAGGCGGTGACCAACCCGAAGAACACGCTGTATGCCGTCAAGCGCCTGATCGGCCGCAAGTTTGACGAGAAGGAAGTCCAGAAGGACATCGGCCTGATGCCGTACGCCATTTCCAAGGCCGACAATGGCGACGCCTGGGTGGAAGTGCGCGGCCAGAAGCTGGCGCCGCCGCAAATTTCGGCTGAAACCCTGCGCAAGATGAAGAAGACCGCCGAGGACTACCTGGGCGAGGAAGTGACCGAAGCCGTGATCACGGTGCCGGCCTACTTCAACGATTCGCAGCGCCAGGCCACCAAGGACGCCGGCCGCATCGCCGGTCTGGACGTCAAGCGCATCATCAACGAGCCGACCGCGGCTGCGCTGGCATTCGGCCTGGACAAGAACGAGAAGGGCGACCGCAAGATCGCCGTGTATGACCTCGGCGGCGGTACGTTCGACATCTCGATCATCGAGATTGCCGACGTGGACGGCGAGAAGCAGTTCGAAGTGCTGTCGACCAACGGCGATACGTTCCTGGGCGGCGAAGACTTCGACCAGCGCATCATCGATTACATCATCGGCGAGTTCAAGAAGGAGCAGGGCGTTGATCTCTCCAAGGACGTGCTCGCGCTGCAACGCCTGAAGGAAGCCGCTGAAAAGGCCAAGATCGAACTGTCGAGCTCGCAGCAGACCGAAATCAACTTGCCGTACATCACGGCCGATGCGTCCGGTCCGAAGCACTTGAACCTCAAGATCACGCGCGCCAAGCTGGAAGCGCTGGTCGAAGACCTGATTGCCCGTACCATCGAGCCGTGCCGTACCGCCATCAAGGACGCCGGCGTGAAGGTGTCGGATATCAATGACGTGATCCTGGTTGGCGGCATGACGCGCATGCCGAAGGTGCAGGAGAAGGTGAAGGAGTTCTTCGGCAAGGATCCGCGCAAGGACGTGAACCCGGACGAGGCGGTTGCCGTGGGCGCGGCCATTCAGGGTCAGGTGCTGGGCGGCGATCGCAAGGACGTGCTGCTGCTGGACGTGACGCCGCTGTCGCTGGGCATCGAAACGCTGGGTGGCGTGATGACCAAGATGATCGGCAAGAACACGACCATCCCGACCAAGTTCTCGCAGACCTTCTCGACCGCTGACGACAACCAGCCGGCCGTGACGATCAAGGTCTACCAGGGCGAGCGCGAGATGGCTTCCGGCAACAAGATGCTGGGCGAATTCAACCTGGAAGGCATTCCGCCGGCACCGCGCGGCACGCCGCAGATTGAAGTGTCGTTCGACATCGACGCCAACGGCATTCTGCACGTGGGCGCCAAGGACAAGGCGACTGGCAAGGAAAACAAGATCACCATCAAGGCGAACTCAGGCCTGTCGGAAGACGAGATCCAGCGCATGGTGAAGGATGCCGAGGCCAACGCCGAGGAAGACAAGAAGCTGCGCGAGCTGGTCGACTCCCGTAACCAGGGCGAGGCGCTGGTGCACTCGACCAAGAAGGCACTGGGCGAGTACGGCGACAAGCTGGAAGCTGGCGAGAAGGACAAGATCGAAGCCGCGATCAAGGAACTTGAAGAGACCCTGAAGGGGACCGACAAGGCCGCGATCGACGCCAAGGTGGAAGCGCTGGCAACGGCCTCGCAGAAGCTGGGCGAGAAGGTCTACGCCGACATGCAGGCCAAGGGCGAAGCCGGCGGTGCCGAACAAGCCGCAGCAGGCGCCCAGGCCGCAGGACAAGGCCAAGGCGCGCCGCACGACGATAACGTCGTCGATGCCGAGTTCAAGGAAGTGAACGACAAGAAGTAAGCCGAATCGTCCGCCAGGCGGACGTGAGGGTACGCCGGGCGGTGGCCATCGGGTTGTGCGGGACGCACCCGATGCCACGCTCGGCTTTTTTGCTATTCGACCAAGCAGCAATCAGGTGATTTTTTAGCCACCATGGCAAAACGTGATTACTACGAAGTGCTCGGGGTGGGCAAGAACGCGAGCGACGACGAGATCAAGAAGGCGTATCGCAAGCTCGCGATGAAGTACCACCCCGACCGCAATCCGGACAGCAAGGAAGCGGAAGAGAAGTTCAAGGAGGCCAAAGAGGCCTACGAGATGCTCTCCGATGCCGAGAAGAAGGCCGCGTACGACCAGTACGGGCACGCCGGTGTCGACCCGAATATGGCGGGCGGCTTTGGCGCGGGCGGTGCAGGCTTTGGCGGCGGCTTTGCCGAGGCCTTTGGCGACATCTTTGGCGACATCTTCGGCCAGGGCCAGGGCGGGCGCCGCGGCGGCGGCCCGCAGATGTATCGCGGCGCTGACCTGCGCTACAGCATGGAGATCACGCTGGAGCAGGCCGCGCATGGCTACGACACGCAGATCCGCGTGCCGCATTGGGACGAGTGCGACCACTGTCACGGCAAGGGCGCCGAGCCCGGCTCCAGCGTGGAGACGTGCCCGACCTGCCACGGCGCTGGTCAGGTGCGCGTGTCGCAGGGCTTCTTCACGATGCAGCAGACCTGCCCGAAGTGCCACGGCAGCGGCAAGTACATCCCCAAGCCGTGCACCAAGTGCCACGGCCAGGGCAAGCTGAAGAGCCAGAAGACGCTGGAAGTGAAGATTCCGGCTGGCATCGACGAAGGCATGCGCATCCGTTCGTCGGGCAACGGCGAGCCGGGCATCAACGGCGGCCCGCCGGGTGATCTGTATGTGGAAATCCACATCAAGCAGCACCCGGTGTTCGAGCGCGACGGCGACGATCTGCACTGCCAGATGCCGATTTCCTTCGCGACGGCAGCCATCGGCGGTGACATCGAGGTGCCGACGCTGGGCGGGCGCGCATCCTTCACGGTGCCCGAAGGCACGCAGGCCGGCAAGACGTTCCGCCTGCGCGGCAAGGGCATCAAGGGCGTGCGTTCGGGCTACGCGGGCGATCTCTATGTGCACATCAACATCGAGACGCCGGTCAAGCTGACCGAGCACCAGAAGGACCTGCTCAAGCAGTTCGACAAGTCCGTGCACGAAGGCGGCTCGCGGCACAGCCCGCAGGAGCAGTCGTGGCTGGACAAGGTCAAGAACTTCTTCTCTTCCTGAGCGCAGCATTGCCGAAGTAACGCGAGGGACATCGTCATGCAGCTGCCAGAAGCCGGCGCGCCGTTCGCGCTGCTGGACGATGCCACCTCGCGCGGCGCGCCGTGTTCGCGCTGGTACACCGATTACGCCGGAGAATGCTGCCGGCCAGCGGGTGCTCTCGACGGTCTGGATGACGACCTGCGCGCCGCCTGGCGCGCCGGCTTGCATGCGATCATCGTTGCGCCCTACGAATTCGGCCGGCCGCTGGTCGGCCTGCCGGCCTCTCCGACAGTCCCATCCGTCTTGCCCGGGCACGATGGCCGCTTGCGTGTGCTGCTGTTCCGCTCGATGCAGGTGTTGTCATCAGCCGAGGTTGACGCGCTGTTTGACGGATGGCCGGAGGCAGCAGCAGAGGCCGGCCTGTTCGACCGCGCCGCCACCGTCGATCGCGTTGCCTACACCCACGCCATCGCGCGTATCCATGACTGGATCGCGGCGGGCGACACCTACGAAGTCAATTACACCTATCGCCTGCGCATGACTGCGTTTGGCGCGCCGGCCGCCCTGTACAGGCGGTTGCGTACCCGCCAGCCGGTGCCCTACGGGGCGTTCATCGGACTCCCCGAAGGCGGGGCGATCCTGTCGTGCTCGCCGGAACTCTTCTTCTCGCATCGCGCGGGTCGGCTCGTCGCGCGGCCCATGAAGGGCACCGCGCCCACCACGGGCGACGCCGAAGTCGACGAGACCCGCGCCATCGCGCTGGCCGCCGACGAAAAGAACCGCGCCGAAAACCTCATGATTGTCGACTTGCTGCGCAACGATCTGGGCCGCCTCGCGCGCCCGGGTTCGGTGCGGGTGCCGGCACTGTTCGAGGTGACGCCGTTCGGGAGCGTGCTCCAGATGACCTCCACCGTGGAAGCAGAGACGCCGCCCCGCACGAGTCTGGCGGATTGCCTGCGCGCTTTGTTTCCGTGCGGTTCCATCACCGGCGCACCCAAGCGGCGAACGATGGAGATCATTGACGCACTGGAGCCGGAGCCTCGTGGCCTCTACACCGGCGCCATCGGTTGGGTGGATGCGCCCACCGATGATCGTGCGATGGGCGACGCATGCTTTTCCGTGGCGATTCGCACATTGGTCCTGAGCGCGCCCGGCGCCGATGGTCTGCGTACCGGTGAACTTGGCATCGGCTCAGGCATCGTGCACGACAGCGTGGTTGACGAGGAATTCGCAGAATGCCAGTTGAAGGCGCGGTTCGTCACTGCGCTGGATTCGGGGCTCGCATTGTTTGAGACGATGCGGGCCACGCACGATGGTGTGCCGCTCCTGGATCGGCATCTGGCTCGGTTGGCACGTTCCGCACAGGCTTTCGGGTTTCCGTTTGATCGCACCGCCCTGGCGGGCGCAGTGGCGCGCGCGTGCACTTCGTTGGCTGGCCTGGGGGAATACCGCATGCGCCTGACACTGGCTGCCGGCGGCACGGTCAGCGTGACGGCAGCCTCGCTCGCGCCCCTGCATGCCACGTGGGACAGGCCGGCGCGCCTGCTCGTCGCTTCGCAATCGCGCCAGGCGGCGCACAGCCTGCCTGCGCACAAGACCACGCTGCGCGCGGGTTATGACGCCGCCTGGCAGGCCGCCGAGCGCGAGGGCGCCTTTGATGCGGTGTTCTTCAATGCAGACGGCACCCTGGCAGAGGGCGGGCGCAGTACCGTGCTGGTCAGGCTCGATGGCGCATGGTGGACGCCGCCGCTGTCGGCAGGCATCTTGCCCGGCGTGATGCGTTCGGTCTTGCTGGACGATGCCACACCGTGGCTGGGAGGGCCGCTGCGTGAGCGTTCGCTGACCCGCGCCGACGTTGCCCGCGCCGAGGCCCTCGCCGTATGCAACGCGCTACGCGGTGTGGTGCCCGCGCATTTCGAGCCGCCCCTGGCCGTCGACGTTTTCTAGCTTCCAGCGCGCGACACCGGGCAGGTTGATCAGCTCGCGGTCGTGGCACACCATCAGCAGGGCACGGCCTTCCGCCGCCAGTTCGCCGACCAGCGCAATGACCTGCTCGCGCGCCGCGCCGTCCAGGTTCGACGTGGGTTCATCCAGCAGGAGCACGTCGGTGTGCAGCGCACGGGCACGGGCCAGCGCGAGGCGCTGCGTCTCGCCGCCCGACAGGCGTTCGGGCGGCACGTCGACCACGTGCTCCAGGCCGGCCCAGCGCAGCGCGTCTTCCACGCGTTCGATCAACTGCGCGTGCGCCACCCGGTGCGGTCCCGTGGTCAGCCCATAGGCCAGATTGGCACGCACAGACGTGCGAAACAGATACGGGTGCTGATGCACATAGGTGAGCCGCGCACGCAGATCGGCGGGGTAGGGCGACAGCGGTTGTCGCCCGTGGCCAAGGTCGACGGTCGCGGCGCCGGCCGGTGCAAGCCCCGCCAGCATCCTCAGTAGCGTTGTCTTGCCAACGCCGTTGGCACCGGTGATGACGATCGCATGTCCGGGCGATAGCGCCAGGCGCGGGATCTCGAACAACAGGCGCGCGCCATGGCGGCAATGCAGGCCCTCAAACACCATCATCGGCTGCGGGGCGGCGCTCATGCGCTTTCCCCGCGATAGCTGCCAGCGCCTTGCAGCCACGCCAGCACAAGGTTGACGAGCAGCGCCAGCACCACCAGGACGATGCCCAGCGCAATGCCCTCGGCAAACTCTCCCTTGCTCGTCTCCAGCGCGATGGCAGTGGTCATCGTGCGGGTGACGCCCTCGATGTTGCCGCCCACCATGAGCGCGGAGCCGACTTCTGCGATGACACGGCCAAAGCCTGCGACCACGGCCGCCATCAAACCGAATCGCAATTCACGAAAGACCGTCAGCAGGAGTCGAATGCGCCCGGCTCCGAGCACGCGCGCCGTTTCAGCCAGGCGAGGGTCGGCACGCTCCAGTGTCGTCAATGCGAAGGCGACGATGACCGGCAGGCCCAGGGCCGCCTGCCCGAGGATCATTCCGCCCTGCGTGAACAGCAGCCCGAAGCCGCCCAGCGGTCCCTGGCGCGAGAGCAGCAGGTAGAGCAGCAGCCCGATCAGCACAGTGGGAAACGACAGCGAAGCCTGGGCCAGCACGACCAGCGCGCGGCGCCCCGCAAAGCGGTGCATGGCGATGGCGTAAGCGGTGAGCAGCCCCGGCGGCGTCGCCAGCAGCAGCCCCGCCATGGCGACCTTCAGCGACGTCCAGACAATCAGCCATAACGCAGCATCGCCGCTGGCAAGCAGGGCGAACGCGTCGACGGTGGCCGACCAGATTTCCATGCCGGTGCGACTCAGGCGAAGATGTGTTCCGGACCCGGAAACGTGCCGTCCTTGACAGCGGCCACGTATGCGGCCACGGCACCGTCGATGGTGGTCTGACCGTCCATGAAATTGCGTACGAATTTGGGCCGGTGGCCGGGAAACACGCCGAGCATGTCGTGCATGACGAGCACCTGGCCGGAGCACTCCAGGCCGGCGCCGATGCCGATGGTGGGAATGGCCAGCAGGCGCGTCACCTCACCGGCCAGCGTGGCGGGAATCGCTTCCATCACGACGAGTTGCGCGCCCGCGTCCTGCACGGCCAGCGCGTCAGCCTTGAGCTGCGCGGCCGCTTCATCGCCGCGGCCCTGCACCTTGAAGCCGCCGAAGGCATGCACCGATTGGGGGGTCAGCCCGATATGCGCGCACACGGGGATGCTGCGTTCAACAAGGAACCTGATGGTCGGCGCTAACCACACGCCGCCTTCGAGCTTGACCATCTGCGCGCCGGCCTGCATGACACGCACGGCGCTGTGGAACGCTTGCTCGGGCGTGCCGTAGGTGCCAAACGGCAGGTCGGAGACGAGCAGCGCCTTGTCGATGCCACGCGACACGCATTCCGTGTGATAGACGATGTGTTCGAGTGTGACTGGCAGCGTGGTCTTCTGACCCTGCATCACGTTGCCGAGCGAATCCCCGACGAGCAGCACGTCCGCGCCGTTGCGGTCCATCAGGGCGGCGAAGCTGGCGTCATAGGCGGTCAGCATGGCGATGCGTTCGCCGGCGGCGCGCATGGCCTGCAGCGCAGTCACCGTGACAGCCTTGCGGTTCGATTCCTGGAGATAGCTCATGGACTGGACTGGAATGGAATTGGGCGCCGCAATGGCTCGGCCCACGCCACCCATGTGGCGGACCCGCTATCGCGTTGCCAGCTTGATGAATTCCTTGGGCCCGCGCATCGCGTCGATGCGGGCGAGCAAGGTGCGGAAATCGTCGTCGTTGCCTGCGGGGTCGAAGGCCGCAGTGTCGACAATCAGCGTCGGTGCGGCATCGTAATACAGAAACAGCTCGCCGTATGCAGCGCAGATACGTTCGAGATATTCGGCGTCGATGCCCGTTTCGTACGACACGGCGCGTTTGGTAATGCGCGGCAGGAGGTCTTCGGCGCGGGCTTGCAGGCAGATGACCAGGTCGATGCGCTGCTGGGGGAGCGCCAGCGCGTGGGCCATGGCATCGTACAGCGCGAGTTCATCGGCCGGCAGCGTGAGCTGGGCGAACAGGCGGTCGCGCGGCAGGAAACTGTCGGCAACGAGACGCTCGCCGGCTAGCGTGGCCTTGTGCCATGCTTTCAGGCGCTCCGCGCGTTGCAGCAGAAAGCGCAACTGCACCGGCAGCGCATAGCGCGCTGGATCTTCGTAGAACCGCGGCAGGAAGGTGTTATTCGCAGGTGTCTCGAAAAACGTGGCCGCACGCAAGTGGTCAGCCAGGCGCTGGGCCAGCGCGGTCTTCCCCACGCCGATAGGCCCTTCAACGACGATGCGGCGCAGGTGATCAAGTGCCATCGGCAGGAAGCCATGCGGGGTGTGGGTGGCTGAGCGCGTTTCGCGCCCACGGCGAGCGGCAGACGGTTGTCGAGCGAAGCGTGGCCTGACACGCGTGCGGCAAGCTTCGCAGCGCCAAGATCAGGTCGCGCGGCAGGATCATGGACGCGTTCTCAGGCGGTCGACTGCCTGGCACGCATGCACTGGCACATCGTGATCTTTTCGATGCGCTGGTCAGCCACGCCCGGCAGCAGTTGGGCGACGGCGCCGATGCCCGGAATCACGAGGTCGGGCGCCAGCTCGTGCAGCGGCAGTAGCGTGAAGGCGCGCTGGCCCACGCGCGGGTGCGGCACGGTCAACTCAGGCGAGGTCAGGACGTGGTCGCCGTAGAGGAGCAGGTCCAGGTCCAGCGTGCGCGGCGCGTTGTGAAATGGGCGCTCGCGGCCGAACTGGTCTTCGATGTGATGACAGATGCGGAGCAGCTGGTCGGCCGTGAAGTGCGTGTCGATCTGCACCACGGCGTTGATGTAGTCGTCGCCGCTGGATTCCACCGGGGCGCTGCGGTACAGGCTCGACTTAGCCGTGACCGTGATACCTATCCGCTGGGCGAGGCAGACCACGGCGTCCTTCACTGCCTGGCGGGCATCGCCCAGGTTGGCGCCGATACCGATGTACGCCACTGTCTTCACGTTTCCTCCGAACCTTCCGGACTAACGTTCCCGACTGTATCCGATTTTGCCGGTCCGCGTCGGCGGCGCCGGCGCTTGCCCGCGGCCGTCGTGGCGGTATGTCCCGTCGCGGCTGGCGCATGCTTGGCCTGGATCATGAGCGCTTCACGCGTTTCGCCGTCGGCGTTCTGGAAAGCCGTCCACCAGTCGGCGAGTTCCTGTGGCAATTCGCCCGATGCGCAGCGCAGGACGAGGAAGTCGTAGCCGGCACGGAAGCGCGGCGATTCGAGCACGCGGTAGGGCATGCGGCCACTGCGCTTTTCAAAGCGCGGCTGCATGCTCCAGATCTCTTTCATGTCCGCCGTGAAGCGCCGCTGAATGGCGAGCTGCTCGGTCTGACGGTCAAGCACTTCATCCATGGCCGTGTGCAGCGCGGGGATGAGGGGCTCGCCGGCGGCACGGCGGCGGCTCCAATGCTCGACGACGTGGTGCCACAGCAGCGAAGCAAACAGGAACCCTGGCGAAACCGGCTTGCCGGCCTTGACGCGATCATCGGTGTTGTCGAGCGCGAGCTGGACGAAGCGCTGGCCCATCGGCTGCTCGATGGCCACATCCAGCAAGGGCAGCAGGCCGCTGTGCAGCCCCGCCTTGCGCAGTTCCTGCAACGAGGCCCAGGCGTGGCCGGACATCAGCAGCTTGAGCATCTCGTCGAACAGGCGGGCGGCCGGCACGTTGTGGATCAGCGGCCCCAGTTCGGCGATCGGCGCGCGCGTGGCGGGGTCGATGTCGAAGCCGGTCTTGGCCGCGAAGCGCACCACGCGCAGCATGCGCACCGGGTCTTCGCGGTAACGGGTGTAAGGGTCGCCGATCATGCGCAGCGTACGGGCGCGCATGTCTTCCATGCCGTGATGGTAGTCATGCACGGTTTCTTCGGCGGGGTTGTAGTACAT
>JAGWNU010000350.1 GCA_028871175.1 Burkholderiaceae bacterium
GACCAGGGGCTGTATCCGTACACGCGGCGGTACCTGGGCACGTTGCGCAACCACTTCAGCACGCTGGGGGTGAACGGCATCAACGAGATGGTGCGCAACTTCACGCACGACGCCGACGACATCACCACGCCCGCCGGTCATGCCATGGCGATCCGCCTGCTCGATCATGTGCGCCAGCGCATCACCGAGTTCCAGGAAGCCACCGGCCACCTGTACAACCTTGAAGCCACGCCGGCCGAGGGTACGACGTACCGCTTTGCACGCGAAGACCGCAAGCGCTGGCCTGGCATCCTTCAAGCCGGCACTGCGGAGCAGCCGTACTACACCAACTCAAGCCAATTGCCGGTCGGCTACACCGATGACCCCTTCGAGGCGCTGGCCCGCCAGGAAGCGCTGCAGGGCAAGTACACCGGCGGCACGGTGCTGCACCTGTACATGAACGAGGCGATCTCCTCACCGCAGGCCTGCCGGGAACTCGTGCGCCGCGCGCTGGCGAACTTCCGGCTGCCGTACATCACCATCACACCCACGTTTTCGATCTGCCCGAAGCACGGCTATCTCTCAGGCCATCACGCGTTCTGCCCGAAGTGCGATGCCGAACTGCTGGCGCATCAGCCGCACGACAACTGCGGCTGTGCGTCAACCGCGACATCTGCTTCACCTACCCACGTCAACCATGAAGGAGCATCGGTATGAACACACTCACTCAACCCTCCACCTCGGCCTTCCAATTAGATGACAGCCAACGCACCCGCTGCGAAGTCTGGACACGCGTGATGGGCTATCACCGGCCGGTCAGCTCGTTCAACATCGGCAAACAAGGGGAATTCCGTGAACGCCGCTTCTTTGTTGAAGAACGGGCCCGCTGAGCCAACGCAGTACACGCCGCCGGCCATCGGCGGCGTGACGCCCTTCTCCAGCGTCGACTGGCCTGGGCAACTGGCGGCGGTGGTCTTCATCGCCGGTTGCCCGTGGCGCTGTCATTACTGCCACAACCCGCACCTGCAGACGCGAGCGCGCTCGCTCGACTGGAACGATGTCTACGCGTTCCTGCAGAAGCGTGCGGGCCTGCTGGATGGCGTGGTGTTTTCCGGTGGCGAGCCGCTGAGCGAGCCCCGCCTGCCGGAGCTCATGCGTGCCGTGCGCGCGCTCGGCTTCAAGATCGGCCTGCATACCGGCGGCATCTATCCGGCGCGCATGGCCGAGGCCCTGCCGCTGGTGGACTGGGTAGGCCTCGACATCAAGACCACCGGGCAACGCTATGACGCACTCACGGGCCGGCGCGGCAGCGCAGCGCCGGTCGACACGTGCCTCGACCTGCTGCTGCAAAGCGACTGCGCCTTCGAGTGCCGGACCACCTGGCATCCGAGCTGGCTACCGGAGCCGCAACTCCTTGCGCTGGCGCAAAGCCTGAGCCAACGCGGCGTGAAACACTACGCCATACAAGCCTATCGAAGTGCCCCCGGGACCCTGGCCACGACGCTGCCCAGCGATACCACGCAACGCGCATTGGCTGCCTGCTTCTCTTCTTTTTCCTGCCGGTGACACCATGGCCGAGACTCTCGATATTGGCAACCTGCTCAAGCACACCCGGTTGTTCGAGGACTTTGACGCCGACGACATGGCGGTCCTCGCACGCGATTGCCGCACACAGCGCGTTGCACGTCACGATATTGTTTTCAACCGCGGCGACCATGCCGACGGCTTCTACGTGGTGGCGGTCGGCGCGATCAAACTCGTGCTGCCCGGTCCGCATGGACAGCGCAAGGTCATCGAATTCTTTGGTCCGGGCCAGTGTTTTGGCGAGCCGTTCATGTTCATCAACCGGCCGTATGCAGCCGATGCCCAGGCCATGGAAGACAGCCTGCTCGTCTGGATCGGCAAGCCGGCCATCGACGCTGCGCTCGACGTGCATCCGCACCTGGCGCGGCAGATGCTTGCGGGTCTGTCTGCGCGGCTGCACACCTTGATGTGCGACATCGAAACGGTCAAGCTGCAAAGCGCAAACGAACGGCTGGTCGGCTATCTGCTCTCGCT
>JAGWNU010000351.1 GCA_028871175.1 Burkholderiaceae bacterium
AACGGAAATCGACCGAACGATTGGGGATGGTTTCCAGCGCCCGCGCCGAACGCGTAATGGAGTTGCCCAGCGCTACGCCGATGCGCTTTTCGCCGTAATCGAATGCCAGCAAGGTGCCTGCGGCGGGCACGGAAGCCGTGGCCGGGCCCGTCGCCCATGCCGGCTCAGGCATGTCCGGCCTCGCCCGACAGCATGGCAGGGCTGATGCCTAGGAGGTTCAGCGCGGCAGCGAACCGCTCCTCGGCAGGCACGTTGAAGATGACCTCGGGATCGGCCTGGACGGTCAGCCAGCCATTGCGGCTGATTTCATCTTCCAGCTGGCCGGCGCTCCAGCCGGCGTACCCGAGGGTCAGGATGAAGCGCTCCGGCCCGCCGCCGTGGGCGACGGCTTCGAGCACATCCTTGGAGGTCGTCATCTCCAGACCGCCGGGCACTACCAGCGACGAGGAATACGCACCCGTGGCGTCATGCAGGACGAAGCCGCGCTCGGTCTGCACCGGGCCGCCGTAATACACGGGCTGTTCTGCGAGGGGGTGGATTTCGAGCTTGAGGTCGATCTTGTCGAACAGTGTCGCCAAGTCGAGGTCGATGGGCCGGTTGATGACGAGGCCGAGCGCGCCGCGCTCGTTGTGCTCGCACATGTACACGACCGTGCCGGAAAACGTGGAGTCCGCCATGCCAGGCATAGCGATCAGGAACTGATTCGTGAGATTGATAGGTGCGTCCGGCGAGGCCATGGGTCTAGTTTACCAAAAGCACCCGACCGCCGCCCCTTTCATTTGGACGATTCGACCCGTGAGCGCAGGAATCCGTGTGGCGATTCATGCACTCGAACCAGCGCGCGGCGGTGTGGTGTTCAGTGCCTCCAGATCCGACGCGTCCAGCCAACGCCAATCACCGGGCGCCAGATCGGTCCCGAGGGTGAGCCCGCCAATGGCGCTGCGGTGCAGCCCTTCTACATGGTTGCCGGCCGCAGCCACCATGCGTTTGACTTGATGGTATTTGCCCTGCGTGAGCGCCATGCGCAGATTATGCGTGTCAACGCGCTCGGCCCAGGCGGCGGCGACATGTTCATTCTCGTCGGCCAGCAGCACGCCCGCGCACAGTTGGGCGACCTGCGCATCCGTGACCGGCTCGGCGGTCGTGATCTCATACACCTTGGGCACCTGATGGCGCGGGCTGGTGAGGGTATGGACGAACTGGCCGTCGTCGGTCAGCAGCAGCAGGCCCGTGGTGTCCTGGTCCAGACGCCCCACGCATTGCACGCCGCGCTCGCGCAGCGGCACGGGCAGCAGCGTATAGACGCTCGGATGGTGCTTCGGCTTTTGCGAACACTCCACCCCGGCGGGCTTGTTGAGCATCAGGTAAGCCTTGGCGTGATACGTCCAGCGTTCGCCGTCAACGTCCAGCACCAGCCCTGCCGTATCGACCAGGGCATCCGGGTCCTCCATCTCCGTTCCGTCGATGCTGACCAACCCCGCGAGCACCAGGTCCTTGCAATAGCGGCGCGTGCCAAAGCCCTGGGATTGCAGGATGCGATAGAGCGGTAGACGGACAGATGGAGCAGTCATGACAACAACGTGGAAAAAGAGATCAGGCGCCGATTTTGCGATACGCTCGGCCGAATCTTCAAACTCGCCGAGCCCGCCGCACATGCCGCTACCCACTCGAACCCGCCAGCCGTATGACATCGGTACGCATTTCCAGCGCGGCCTCGTATGGTTCCGGCGCGATCTGCGGCACATCGACCACGCGGCGCTGCATTATGCCCTGCGGCACTGCCGCGAGGTCTATTGCGTCTTTGTGTTCGACCGCGACATCCTTGACGCACTGCTCGAACGCGGGCTCCAGGCGGATCGCCGGATCGAGTTCATCCGCGCGTCCGTCGAGGAACTGCGCGGTGCCCTGCGCGAGGCCGGAGGCGAACTCATTGTCGTGCACGACCATCCCGGCCATGCCATACCGGAACTCGCACGCACGCTTGGCGCAGAAGCGGTCTTTGCCAATCACGACGAGGAGCCGGCC
>JAGWNU010000123.1 GCA_028871175.1 Burkholderiaceae bacterium
AACCTCAAGCCCGGCGACAAGCTCCCGCAGGAGATCAAGCTGCAGGAAACCTTCGGGGTGAGCAAGGGCACGATTCGCGAGGCGCTCAAGTCTTTGGAGGTGCAGGGCCTGGTGAGTGTGAGCACAGGCCCGGCGGGCGGAGGCACCATCGTCGAGGTGCCGCTGGACCGCACGTTCCAGCTCATGCAGAACTATCTGTTTTTCAAAGACATCGGGATTGCAGACGTCTACACCGTGCGCCGGCTGCTTGAGCCAGAGCTGGCCGCCGGGGCGGTGCCGCATCTGACGGACGACGACTTCCGCGCACTTGAGCACACCATCGACCTGTGCGACCCGGCTTCTGCCAAGGCCGCCGCGCCGCTCGACCAGCGTCAGGAAGACCTGAGCTTTCACGACATCCTGGCCGCAGCCAATCCCAACCCGATGCTGCGGTTCTGCTGCGAGCTGATCAACGAAATGATTCGGCAGCTTGTGGTGTTCGGCAACGAAACGTCACCGAAGGACCACGCCAAGTTCGGCGCGTCCAACGTCAAGTTCCACCGGCAGATTCTGGATGCGGCACGCGCGCGCGACGCCGAGACCGTGCGCGAACTCATGAGCACGCACATGGAAGACTGCACGCACCATGTCACGCGAATGAAGGGCCGGGTGCACGGCCGCCTCGTGCTCGACTCCGAGATGCCGCGCCGCCATCGTCCCGTGCTCGACGAACACGACGACGGCGGCCACGAAGACTGATCGCTCAGTAGGTTTTGTACGGCAGGAACTTGCCGCTCATGACGATGCGCACGCGATCGCCCTTGGGGTCGGGCTCGCGGGTGAGGTCCATGTTGAAGTCGATCGCGCTCATGATGCCGTCGCCAAACTCCTCGTGGATCAGCGCCTTGAACGTTGTGCCGTACACGCTGACGAGTTCGTAGAAGCGGTAGATCAGCGGATCGGTCGGCACCGCCGTCGGCAGTGAGCCCTTGTAGGGCGGCACCTGCAGCAGCGCGATGGCCTCTTGCGGCAACTCCAGCGCCGTGCCAACGGCTTCGGCCTGCGCTCGCGTCAGCGTCATCTGGCCGAGCAATGCAGCGGTGCTCCACTCCTTGCTCTGGCCGATCACTTCGGCCAGTTGCGCCCAGCTCAACTGCTTCCTGATCTTTTGCAGGACGATCAACTCAGTCACTTCTTCGCGTTGCATGACAGCTCCTTTGCGTTGGACGAGAAAACGGCGCGCAACATGAGCAAGGTCGATGCCATGCACGCAATGCCCCATCCCGGGCGGTGCTTGCGCTGGCTGTCAGGATTTCTGCATTGCAGCATCCGGCAGATTCGCCCTCCACCACGGTTGAGTGTCTTGACAGACTAGGGCAAACCCCGAGATTGACAGCGCTGTCAATTGTGGCCATTCTTGCGTCCGTCGGCTCGCCACGCTATTCAGAGAAGAACGCCGACACCGCTGTCATGCATGGCAGACGGGTCCAATATCAGGAGACAGTTCATGGAGCTTGAACCCCGCTTCGATACCGTGTCGAAGCCCGCGCGCCAACCGGCCGCACGTCGTCAATCCCGCGGCAAGCGCTTTGGTGCTTCCGCCATCGCTGCGGCAGTGCTCGCCCTTGGTGCGGCCAGTGCACATGCGTATGACGTCACCACCAGCCCGTACCTGCTTGGCGACTGGGGCGGCCTGCGCACCCGACTGGCGGAGCAGGGCGTGACGTTCAACCTCGGCTATGGCAGCGAAGTGGCACACAACTTCAGCGGCGGCACCGAGCATCTCACGCGCTATACCGATCAGTGGGTAATGGGCGCGGCGCTGGACCTGCAGAAGCTCTGGGGCTGGAAGGGTGGCACGTTCCAGGCAACCGTTACCGACCGCAACGGCCGCAACCTCGGTTCTGATGCGAACATCGGCAACAACATGCTGATCCAGGAAGTCTATGGCCGCGGCCAGACGTGGCACCTGACGCAGTTCTGGCTGAACCAGAAGCTGCTCGACGACCGCCTGGAAATCAAGGCCGGCCGCGTGACGGTGGGCGAAGACTTCTTCTCGTTCTCGTGCGACTTCCAGAACCTGACCTTCTGCGGCTCGCAGCCGGGCAACCTGGTGGGCAACTACTGGGTGAACTGGCCGACGAGCCAATGGGGCGCCCGCGCCAAGTTGCACACGTCGGCGGAAACCTACGCGCAGGTCGGCGTGTATCAGGTCAACCCGAACTACGTGGATGACGAATGGGCCCGCCACAACGGCTGGAAGCTGAACAACCCGGGCGGCACCACCGGCGCGCTGATCCCGCTGGAATTCGGCTGGATGCCCAACATTGAAGGGCGTCCGGGCACGTATCGCGTGGGGGTCTGGTACAACACCTCCAACGGCAAGGACCTGTACGAAGACGTCAACGGCAACCCACGCGGCATCACCGGCCTGGACGCGCGTCAGCACAGCGGCCAGTACGGCGTCTACCTGAACCTGCAGCAGCAGGTCACCGGCACGGCCGGCGGGCGTGGCGCAACGGTGTTCCTGAACTTCTCGCAGGCCGATCGTGACACCGCGCAGACCGATCATCAATTGTCGGTGGGCGTGCAGTACAAGGGACCGTTCGATCGCCTGTCCGACACCATCGGCTTTGCCGTGGGTGCGACGCACAATAACGGCCGCTTTGCCGATTTCGTGCGCCAGACCAACGCCCGAACCGGCGCAAACACCGTGGTGGGTGACGGTTACGAATATGTGAGCGAGCTCTACTACAGCTACTCTCCCGTGCCGTCTGTGTACTTCCGTCCTAATCTGCAGTACATCCTGCATCCGGGTGGCACCACGCAGAACAAGAATGCCTTCGTGATCGGCCTCAAAACGGGCATCACGTTCTAAGAACTCACTTACGCACCACAGGAGACCTCTGATGATTTCCCGCGTACTGAACACCCTGGCCGCCGCGGCGGTCCTGACCTTCGCCGCCACGTCGGCCCATGCCAGCAAGCAGGCACCGGTCATCGGCTTCTCGATCGACGACCTGCGTGTCGAGCGCTGGACGCACGACCGCGATTACTTTGTTGAATCGGCGAAGAAGCTGGGCGCGACCGTTAACGTGCAGTCGGCCAACGCCAACGAAGCCAAGCAGATCGCCCAGATCGAAAACCTGATCGCGCAGAACGTCGACGTGCTCGTGATCGTGCCGTTCAATTCGAAGGTGCTGGGTAACGCCATTGCCAGCGCCAAGAAGAAGGGCATCAAGGTGGTGTCGTACGACCGCCTGATCCTGAACGCCGACATCGACGGTTATGTCTCGTTCGACAACGAGAAGGTCGGTGAAATGCAAGCCCAGGGCGTGGTCAAGCTGGCGCCCAAGGGCAATTATTTCCTGCTGGGTGGCGCGTCGACCGACAACAATGCCCGCATCCTGCGCGACGGCCAGATGAAGGTGCTCAAGCCGCTGGTCGACAAGGGCGACATCAAGATCGTCGGGCAGCAATGGACGCCGGAGTGGGATCCGTCCAAGGCGCAGAGCATTGTTGAAAACGCGCTGACCGCGAACAACAACAACATCCAGGGCATCGTTGCCTCCAACGACGGCACGGCGGGCGGCGCGATCCAGGCGCTTGCGGGCCAGAAGCTGGCGGGCAAGGTGCCGGTCTCGGGTCAGGACGCCGACCTGGCCGGTGTGCGCCGCGTGGCGGAAGGCACGCAGGCCATGACGGTATACAAGCCGATCAAGGTGATCGCCTCGACCGCAGCCGAAATGGCCGTGGATCTGGTCAAGGGCACGCAGCCGAAGTTCAACACCAAGATCAACAATGGCAAGAAGGATGTCGACACCATCCTGCTGACGCCGACGCTGCTGACGAAGGACAACCTGGATACCGTCATCAAGGACGGCTTCTACACGCATCAGCAGATTTTCGGCAAGTAAGGCGGTTCGGTTCAGTCGTAGGAGGCAGCCATGAGCAGTAACGGCACCCTGTTCGAGATGCGCAACATCGTGAAGTCGTTCTCCGGTGTGCGCGCGCTCGACGGCGTCAGCCTGGCAGTCAAGCCAGGCGAATGCGTCGGTCTGTGCGGGGAGAACGGCGCCGGGAAATCGACCCTCATGAAGGTGCTGTCGGGGGTCTATCCCTACGGCACCTTCGAAGGCGACATCCTGTGGGAAGGTGAACCGCTGCGCGCGCACTCGGTGCGCGACAGCGAGCGCGCCGGCATCGTCATCATTCACCAGGAACTGATGCTGGTGCAGCAGCTCTCCGTCACGGAAAACATCTTCCTCGGCAACGAGATCACCAAGCCGGGGGGCCGTATGGACTATGACGCCATGCACGCCAAGGCCGAAGAACTGCTCGCCCGCCTGCGCCTGACCGACGTGAACGTGGCTGCGCCCGTGATGAACTACGGCAGCGGCCACCAGCAGTTGTTCGAGATCGCCAAGGCGCTCGCCAAGAACGCGCGCCTGCTGATCCTCGACGAGCCGACCTCGTCGTTGAGCGCCAAGGAAATCGAGGTGTTGCTGTCCATCATCGAAGACCTCAAGCGCAGCGGCGTGGCCTGCGTCTATATCTCGCACAAGCTCGATGAAGTGAAGCGCGTGTGCGACACGATCACGGTCATCCGCGACGGCAAGCACATCGGCACGCGTCCCGCCGCCGACATGACCATCGACAACATCATCACCATGATGGTCGGCCGCGAGATGACGTCGCTCTTTCCCAAGGTGGAGCACACCGTGGGCGAAGTCGTGATGGAAGCGCGCAACGTCACCTGCTGGGACGTCACCAATCCCAACCGGAAACGCGCCGACGACGTGAGTTTCGCCGTACGCCGCGGCGAGATTCTCGGCATTGCCGGGCTGGTCGGCGCCGGGCGCACGGAGATGGTGTCCGCGCTGTTCGGCGCGTATCCCGGCCGCTCGACGGCCGAGATCAAGGTCGAAGGCAAGCCCGTCAAGGTGAGCTCCCCCGCGCAAGCGATCGCCAACGGCATCTGCCTGGTGCCCGAAGACCGCAAGCGCCACGGCATCGTGCCGCTGATGGGCGTGGGCGAGAACATCACGCTCGCCACGCTGGCGCAGTACGCGCGCGGCATGCGCGTCGACAAGGGCGCCGAACTCACCACCGTCGACCGCGAGATCAAGCGCCTGCGCATCAAGACCGCCAGCCCGGCGCTGTCGATCGCCAGCCTCTCGGGCGGCAACCAGCAGAAGGCCGTCGTCACGAAGATGGTCCTGGCGATGCCGAAGGTGCTGATCCTCGACGAACCCACGCGTGGCGTGGACGTGGGCTCGAAGTACGACATCTACAAGATGATTGCCGATCTGGCCGCCAGCGGTGTGGCAATCATCATGGTCTCTTCCGAGATGCCGGAAATCCTGGGCATGAGCGATCGTGTCCTGGTCATGGGCGAGGGCCAGTTACGTGGCGACTTCGTCAACCAAGGCCTGACCCAGGAGCGCATCCTGGCTGCAGCAATCAATGCCGATCCGCAGCTCCGCGCTGCCTGAATTGCCATGTCGAATATCCTGCAATCCCAACTCGTCCGCCAGAGCGGCAACAACGGTAGCGGCGGCCCGCGTCTGGACAGCCGCGCCATCCAGCAACTCTTTGTACGCTACAAGGTGCTGGCCCTGCTGATGGCCGTGGCGCTCATCTGGATCTTCTTCTATTTCCAGACCCACGGCACGTTCCTCAAGCCCAACAGCATCTCCAACCTGTTCCTGCAGATGTCGGTGACGGGCATGCTGGCCTGCGGCATGGTGTTCGTCATCATCGCAGGTGAAATCGACCTCTCGGTGGGGTCATTGCTGGGCCTGCTCGGCGGCCTGGTTGCCATCCTCACGGTCAATCTCGGATGGAACACGTGGCTGGCGGTCGGCACGGTGCTCGTGGCTGGCGCGGCCATCGGCGTGGTCAACGGCTACATCACGACCAAGCTGCGCGTACCGTCGTTCATCGTGGGCCTGGGCGGCATGCTGGCCTTCCGCGGGCTGCTGCAGTGGAGCACCGACAGCGTGACCATCGCTCCGGTGCCTGACGATCTCGTCAACATCGCCCAGAGCTTCGTCCCCGCGTGGCTGGCGTGGTCGCTGGCCGCGTTCATCGTGGCCATGTCCGTTGTGCTGACCGTAAGCCGCCGTCGCGAACGGGCGCGCCTGCAACTGGCGCTCACGCCAATCTGGGCTGACGGACTCAAGCTGCTTGCGATCGCGGCGGCGTCGTTGGGCTTCGTCGCGGTGCTCAATGACGCCAACGGCGTGCCGTTGCCGGTGCTGATCCTGCTGGTGCTGCTGGCTGTGTTCTCGTACATCGCCACACAGACCGTGTTCGGCCGCCACGTCTACGCAGTGGGCGGCAACATGGAAGCGACGCGCCTCTCGGGCGTGAACGTTGGCCGCGTCAAGCTGCTCGTGTTCGTGCTGATGGGCCTGATGTGCGCCTTCGCGGGGATCATCACCACGGCGCGATCTGCGGCAGGTTCGCCTTCGGCCGGTGTGGGCGGCGAGCTTGACGCCATCTCCGCCTGCTTTATCGGCGGCACGTCGATGCGCGGCGGCTCGGGCACCGTGTACGGCGCACTGATCGGTGCGCTTGTGATGGCCAGCCTCGACAACGGCATGCAGCAAATGAACGTCGACGCCTCGTGGCAGATGATCGTCAAGGGCGTGGTGCTCGTGCTGGCTGTCTGGATCGACGTGCTGTCCGGCTCCAATCGCGGCTGACCGCGTCTGCCTCCACAGGCAAACCGTTCTCGGGGCGCGAGCCCCCCTCCCCTCACAGAAAGCGATACGGCGGCGCGCGCTGCGCCGGCCGCCGGTCGCCCCCTTTTTCCCTCATCCCGAACGGAATCCGACATCGTGGCTGATTACCAAACCCCTGCTCGCGTGCTTGTGACCGGCGTGGCCGGCAACCTGGGCCGCAAGGTCGTCGAGGCGCTGGCCTCGACCTCGTGGTGCGCGTCCATCATTGGTGTGGACTGGGTCCCGCAGAACGTCGCGTTCTCCCCGCAGGCTGAAACGCGCTTTCAGTGGGTCGTCGCCGACCTCACGCAGGCGAACGGCGCATGGACCGAACTGCTGGACA
Source organism: Burkholderiaceae bacterium (assembly GCA_028871175.1). Classification (GTDB taxonomy): domain Bacteria; phylum Pseudomonadota; class Gammaproteobacteria; order Burkholderiales; family Burkholderiaceae; genus Ralstonia; species Ralstonia condita. Next base: position 7,051 of record JAGWNU010000123.1, read on the forward strand.
GCGTGGACGCCGTCATCCACCTCGCCGCGATCCATTCCACGCCGGACGCGACGTGGGAACAGGCGCTGGCCTCGTACGGCATGACGCTCAACGTCTTGGAGGCTGCTGCTACGCGTGGCGTGCGGCGCTTCGTGTTCGCCTCGTCCAACCACGCGATGGGCGCATACAAGGATCAACCGCTGGCAGGCACCATCGGCCCCGGCAAGCTGGTCGCAGAACTGGACCCGGCGCCGGGCACGCGCTGGCACAACGGCATCGAAGAGGTCCACTCGCTCGCCTATGGCACGTCCAAGGCGATGGGGGAACGGCTGTGCCAGGCGGTGGCGCAAGTGTCGAACGGCAGGCTGTCGATCGTCTCGCTGCGCATCGGCTGGGCCTTGCCCGACGAGAATGACCCGAACGACATCAACCACTCGGGTACGGCCGACACACCGGTGCCCGGCGAGCTGCCCGATGAAGCCAGCCACATCGCGCTGCGCTGGTTCCGCAACATGTGGCTGTCGAACGAGGATCTGCGTCGGTTGTTCCTGAGCGCCATCACGGCCGATCCGGCGAGCTGGCCCGCACCCGCCATCGTCGTGAACGGCGTGTCGAACAACACCGGGATGGATTGGGGGCTGGAGACGGGCCGCCGCTTGATTGGGTACGACCCGCAGGATGACTTGTATGCGCTGCTCAAGAGCCGGGGCTAGGGCTCCAGGCAGGAAGGCCCGGCCACATCACGCCGGGCCTTTTTACTCGCCGAGAAATCAGGCGGCACGAACCGGCCTGACGTTGTCTTCGGCCCCGAGTTCTTCCTTGAACGTGTTGCCCTTGGTCGAAGCTCGCACGTCGACTACCTTATCGAGCAGCAGTGCCAGCACGCATGCCAGCGAAACGCCGAGGATCAACGACATCACCGACAAGACCAGCCCGCTCGGTCCAGAACGATACTCGGGCAAGGTCGGACCGGAAACGAACCGAGCTTCCGTGACATGCTTGGTTCGCATTTGCTCGGCGACCAGCATGATCTGGTTGTAAACCTCACGCGTCTGATCGTCCTGCAGGTTCTTACCCTTGAACACGTCCTCGCCGATCTTCGTGAACTCGGTCAGCAACGCGCCCCCCGTCATGACTTGGCGGCTTCGTTGCTCGATCCGCTCGTAGAAGTCATTGCGCAGGGCGTTCTGTGCAGCATCCCGCTCGAGCAGAGTGAGTTGCGATTTCAGGTCCGCGATCTCGGTCTCTGTCCCAACCAGTTGAACAACAGGGGAGAGATAGCGCGACGAATCCTTGTCGTTGCCAGTCGAAAGCAATTGGCGCGCCTCCATCTTTGACGCCTCCGGGTATTTGCCCGCGATGGATCTTGCCGCTTCCAACCTGGCGGCAGCCTGCGTCAACGCAAGCCGCTTCTGGATAATCTGATTATCGATCTGCTGCTTCTTTGCCTTGGTCTCACTCTCCTTGGTGTAAATCGTATCCATGAGATCCTCGCTGAGCATGGTGTCCTTGATGTAGTCACCCATCATCTGGACCCGGGCCTGAGCGTCGTCTGCGGACTGACTCTTGAAAGTGATCGAGAACCCCAAGATGCCGACGGATTCCAACACACCTTTAGCATCTGTGATGTATCGCAGGTCATCCTTTGACAGCGGCAGCACAGCTTGCAGATGTTTCTGTATGAACCGCTCGCTCAGCGCCCCGAGCAAATAGCGGCCATTCGGATCATCAAGCTTCTTATTCTGGTCGAGGTAACGGCGCAACGTCTCGCGATCCCAGAATGCCGCCTTCTGTGCGTTATATTCTGCAAATTTACGCGGCGCGCGCATGAACCCTTCACTGGAGTACTGGCGACCAGCCCAGAAAAATAGCGCAAAACAGGTCGCACTGAAAAAAACGGCTAATACAGCGATCTTGCGCCGAAGTTCCCAGCAACGCAGCAATAGTCCCTTCAAATAGAAATCCGACAGGAATTCTTCTTCAAGCATTACTGGACTATCGTTCTTCATCACTTCCTTCCGTTCTCAGACATCATTATGTTTGTTTAAATGCAATGGGAGTCACATGGGGCGCGTTATACCACTTCCCATCTCGGCGGAGCCACGTCGCAGGCTGCGGATGTCCCTTTCGGGCATCACATCATCGACAGAAAAAACGGCAATTTCATGGCAAAGCCGCCGACAGGACAGCTGCGGTAGCAGTGGCATAATTTTCTGATATTTCCGCAACACTCCAGAAGCCTGCCTAGCCAACAATAAGCGATTTTGAAGGCCTTTGTGCGAAAGCACAAGAATCATTGCCCATCTGCTATGCGATACGTGCCACGCGATAAGTTGATTGCTATCCATTCGACCCACTACCCCACCGCAGTCGGGTTGACGTTTTCCCCGCTCATTATCGATGGACACCTTTTACGCTGGCGGCGGCCTAACCGCTATCCATATTCAACGTGCCGGCGGGCAAGTCGAATCCCGGATCACGAGTTCATATTGCAGATTCTCGTGCACCGAGTGGGGCTTCAGTCCCGGCAGATGCGGACGATGAATCGCCACCAGCTGCTCGACCGCTGCATGCGCCATGGCCTGGATCGGCTGGCGCACCGTGGTCAGCGCAGGCCAGAGCTGGCGCGAAAGTGGTGTGTCGTCGTAGCCGCAGATCGAGAGTTCTTCCGGCACCTTGATGCCACGCGCCTGCGCTACGCGCAGTACGCCAGCGGCCATGTCGTCGTTGCCGGCAAAGATGGCGGTCGGGCGCGGTTCGCGGGAGAGCAATCGTTCGGCGCACGCCACGCCTGACTCGAAGGAGTGCTCGCCCTGCTCCACCAGGTGTTCATCGACGTCGATACCGGCCTGCGCCATGGCATCGCGATAGCCGAACACGCGCTGGTACGCCGCGCCGTGGTCGGGGTCGCAGACGACAAAGCCGATGCGGCGGTGGCCCAGACCGATCAGATGCAACGTCATGTCGCGCGCGGCAGCGCGGTCTTCTGTGTTGACCGACAAGCCCTTGTGCTCCCGATCCGCGGGCGCAAGACGCACGTAGTCGATGCCGGCCTCATCCAACGCGTGAATCAATGACGGCACGTCCGATACAGGCGGCGTGAGGATGATGCCGGCCAAGGCACGCTGGCGCGCGCTCTGGATGATCTGCTCAGCAAGGTGCGGATCGCGGTAATGGCAAGGCGTGAGCAGCAGGCTGTAGTCGAGCGCCTGGCACGCTTCCAGTGCGCCGTGCTGAATATTGACGATGTAGTTGTCAGAGGGGTTGTCGTAGACCAGCGCGATGATGTCGGCCCGCTTGCTCGCCAGGCGGCGGGCGGCAGGGTTGGGCCGGTAGTCGAGCGCCTGCATCGCCTCGACCACCTTGGCGCGCGTCTTTTCGCTGATGTTCGGCTCGTGATTCAACACGCGCGAGACGGTCTTGATGGACACGCCCGCATGCGCGGCAACATCATCGACGGTTACGGCTGCGGCGCCCCGTTTCATGGTCTGGCGAAGTTGGTTCTGGAACACGGGACGGGCGCATCGCGCGCGCCCGCCGAGCGTT
>JAGWNU010000124.1 GCA_028871175.1 Burkholderiaceae bacterium
AGGTAAATGACGTGCTGCTCGGCATGGAAAAGAGCGGCGAGGCACAGAAGCTGTTCGACAAGTGGTTCGGCCCGAACACAAAGATGGCCTTCCCGCAGCGCACCTTCAAGATCTCTACCGACAAGATCGATTAATCGTTAAAGGTCGGGCCGCCCAGACGCCGTTCTGGGCGGTGAATCTCCATGCCCCATTTTGATTTGTCGATGCTGCTCTCTGGGCAGTATCACCAGTGGCTTGTCAGCGGTTTCTTCCTGTCGATCAAGCTCTCCGTGCTGGCCTTCGTGCTGGCCCTTCCGCTTGCCATCGTGGTGGCGCTGCTGCGCCTGTCGCCCGCCGCACCGCTGCGCGGCATCGGCCAGACGTTCGTCGAAGCCATCCGCAACGTGCCGCTGCTCGCCCACATGCTGTTCTGGTATTTCGGCGCGCCGCAGATCCTGCCGGAGTTCATCCGGGATTGGCTCTACAGCATGAACTACGAGGCCGCGAGCGCGGTCATTGCGCTCGTGCTCTATACGGCCGCGTACATGGCGGAAGACATCCGCAGCGGCATCCGCTCGATCCCGAAGGAACAGCTGGAAGCCAGCCGCGCGCTCGGGCTCTCGTTCCTGCAGGCCATGCGCTTGGTGGTGCTGCCCCAATCGCTGCGCGTGACGGTACCGCCGCTGGTCAGCCAAACGTTGAACCTGTGGAAGAACTCCAGCATCGCCATGGTCATCGGCGTGGCCGAGTTGATGTACCAGGCTCAGCAGGTGGAGTCCGCCACCTTCCGCGGCTTTGAGGCGTTTGCGTTTGCCACTGCCGCCTATCTGACCATCTCGATTGCGATCACGGTGTTCTCCGCCTGGTATCAGCATCGCTACCCCGTGCGGACGCTGTAGCCATGCTCGATCTCATTCAAACCTACGGTATCTATTACCTGATCGGCCAATACCCGAACGGGCCGCTGGGCGGGTTGGCGCTGACGTTCCTGCTGGCGTCTGCCGGCCTTGTGCTGGCGCTGCCGATGGGCATCATCCTGGGCCTGTGCCGCGTGAGCCCGATTGCCGCGCTGCGCTGGCCGGCCACGGCGCTCGTCTATATCGTGCGCGGCACGCCGCTGCTGATGGTGATCTTCTGGGCGTACTTCCTGCTGCCCTCCGTCACCGGCCAGCGCACCGACCAGTTCAGCACCATGCTGACCGCGCTGGTGATTTTCGACGGCGCCTATCTGGCGGAGATCGTGCGCGCGGGCATCCAGGCGCTGCCGCGCGGGCAGATGGAGAGCGCCCGCTCGCTCGGCCTGTCGTACATGCAGGCCATGCGCCGGGTGATCCTGCCGCAGGCGCTGCGCAACATGCTGCCGTCGCTGGTCAACCAGCTTGTCTCGACCATCAAGGAAACCTCGCTCGGTTACATCATCAGCCTGCCCGAGGTGTCGTTCGTGGCGGGGCAGATCAGCACCGCCGTGATGGTCAAATCCGCCGAGGTGTACGGCCTGCTCGGCCTCAGCTACTTCATCATGTGCTTCAGCCTCACGCGCGTGGCGTTCTATCTGGAGCGCCGCCTCGCGGCACGCGCTCCATAGGGTCTGATGACACACAAAACGTACGCACGTTGGCCCGAGCGGGGGCCAGATGCGCGAAGGGCGTCGCCGCAAAGGGTCATTCCCTTTGCAAGACGTTCCGACAAAGCAGGTGGCCCCCGCTCGGGCCAACCCGGAGGGCAGGAAGCCGATGGGCCCCATGGCGTCGTTGCGGCCAGCTTGCTTGGAGCACCAAGCGGCGCCGCCCGCGCCTAGCCCTGCGACCCATCGGCAGCCTGCGTGCGCACGTTTTGTGTGCCATCAGACCCTAAAACCATGAACATGATCACGATCGAACACGTCGACAAGTGGTATGGCGATTACCACGCGCTGGTCGACATCAACGAAACCGTTGCCAAGGGTGAAGTGGTGGTGGTGTGCGGGCCGTCGGGCTCGGGCAAGTCGACGCTCATTCGCACGCTGAACCGGCTCGAAGCCATTCAGAAAGGCCGCATCGTCGTGAACGGCCACGAGGTGCATGCGCCGGGCGTGGACGTCAACGTACTGCGCAGCGGCATCGGCTTCGTGTTCCAGCAGTTCAACCTGTTTCCGCACCTGACCGTCATGCAGAACTGCACGCTGGCGCCGGTGCAACTCAAGCGCATGGCACCGCAGGAAGCGAAGGACTTTGCGATGAGTCTGCTCGAACGCGTAGGGCTGCCGCACAAGGCCGGCGCCTACCCTGGTGAGCTGTCGGGCGGGCAACAGCAGCGCGTGGCCATCGCGCGCGCCCTGGCCATGAAGCCGCCCGTCATGCTGTTTGACGAGCCGACGTCCGCGCTGGACCCGGAGATGGTGAACGAAGTGCTGCTGGTCATGAAGGACCTCGCCCGCGACGGCATGACCATGGTCTGCGTCACGCACGAAATGGGCTTCGCGCGCGAAGTGGCCGACCGCGTCCTGTTCATGGACCAGGGTCAGGTGCTGGAACGCGCCACGCCCGAAGATTTCTTCCAGCGCCCGCAACACCCGCGCGCACAACGCTTCCTGGCCGACATCCGCTCGCCCTGGAGCGAACCCGCCTGAACCCTCAGGCAGCGCGCAAACAAAAACGGGGGACACAGTCCCCCGTTTGCTTTGCATGCGCGATGACGCCGCTTACTGAATGGCCTTGTCGTTCGGGTGTGCGTACAGCTCCTTCATGCCGGCCGTCATCGGGTAGTTCAGGTTCAGGCCCTTCGGCGGAATCGGCGACAGGAACCACTTCTTGTACAGATCGTTCGCCTTGCCCGACTTCATCAGGTCGGCGATCACGTCGTCAGCCACTTTCTTGAACGCCGGATCGTCCTTGCGCATCATGCAAGCGTACGTCTCGGTCTGCAGCGGCTTGCCTGTGACAACCCAGTCAGCCTGGTTCTTGGCCTTGGTGCGCTCGCCATACAGCAGCGGCTCGTCCATCACGAACGCCACGGCGCGGCCCGATTCCAGCGTCAGGAACGCCTGTCCGTGATCCTTTGCGAGGATCAGGTTCATCTTGTCGGCATCCTTGGCCTCACCGTTCATCTTCTGCAGGATGCGGTCTTCGGTCGTGCCGGCAGTGGTCACCACCGTCTTGCCCTTCAGGTCCGGGAAGTCCTTGATGCCTGAGTCCTTCTTCACCAGCATCAGCATGCCGTAGATGAAGATGTTGTTCGAGAACGCCACCTGCTTCTGACGCTCGAGGTTGTTGGTGGTCGAGCCGCATTCGAAGTCGATCGTGCCGTTCTGCAGCAGCGAGATGCGGTTCTGCGACGTGATCGGCGTGAGCTTGACCTGCAGCTTCTTGCCCACCGTCTTTTCCACGCCCGCGACGATCATGTTGGAGATCTCTTGCGAATAGCCGGTGATGGTGTTCGCGTCAGCCTGATACGAGAACGGAATCGACGACTCGCGATAGCCCACCGAGATCACGCCCGACTGCTTGATCTTGGCCAGCGTGTCGGTCGACTGCGCCTGCGCGCCAGTCGACAGCACTGCCAGTGCGCCGGCCGCAGCCAGCGTCAGGCCACACAGAATACGTTTGGTCGAATGCAAGGTCTTCATGCTTCCCCTCCTATGGGTGTGTTCGCTCCAGACTACTTCGATTACCAATGGGCACGGGCCAGATACGCATCATCGGGCCTGCGCGCTCGGTCTTTTGAATCTCGTTCTTGTGTCACGCGGCAAGCGCGTACGGCACTGGGGAAATCGCGGGCTTGCGGCCCGCAATCAGATCGGCCAACAAGCCTGCACTGCCCAGCGCCAGCGTAAAGCCCAGCGCGCCGTGGCCCACGTTCAACCACAACCCTTGCACCGGCGATGGGCCCACCACCGGCACGCCCGTTGGCGTTGCAGGTCGCATGCCAGCCCACGGCGCCGCATCGGCACCCGCGTCATTGGCGCGCATGGCACCCGGAAACAGCGCGCGCGTTTCGTCATACAGCGTCTGCGCACGGCGCGTATCCAGCGCCGTTGACCAGCCCACCAAGTCAGCCATGCCCGCCACACGCAGCGTCTGTCCGATGCGGGCATAGACGATCTTGCGCGCCGCATCCGTCACGCTGATCACTGGGGCAACATCGCCCTCCCCTAGCGGCAGGCTGATGCTGTAACCCTTCAGCGGATACAGGCCCGCGTCGATACGCAGCGGGCTGAGCAGCCTGGCGCTGGTCACGCCCGCTGCCATCACCACCGCATCGGCGGCAACCTGTTCGCCATCGGCCAGTTTGAGACCACGCACACGGCGGCCTTCGGTCCACAACGCATCCACGCCGGTATTGAAGCGCAACGTCACGTTCGGCATCGCGCGCAACCTGTCGAACAAGCCGACGCAGAGTTGATGGCAATCCGCCACGTCTTCGTCGGGCGTGTAGATGGCGCCGACGATCTGGTCGCGTACGCCGGCAAGCGCGGGCTCGTGGGCGACAGCCTCATCGGCGGACAACGCATGCTGCTCGCAGCCGAGCGTGGCCTGATAGCCGACCTGGGCGCGGGCAGATTCAAACGCCGCAGCCTCGCGATGCGCCACCAGCTTGCCGCGACGCGCAAAGCTAAACGCCAGATCCGGCAGCGCCTCCCGCAGCGCTTCCATGCGGGCGCGGCTGTAGAACGACAACGCGAGCAGCTCGCGCGTGGTGCGATCGGCACGGTCGCGATTGCAGGCCGCGATAAAGCGCAGCCCCCAGCGCAGCAACGCCGGGTCCAGCGACGGCTTCAGGCGCAGCGGCGAATCACGGCGCAGCAGCCAGCCCGGCACATGCGAAAGCACGCCGGGGCCGGCCAGCGGCGCCACATAGCTGTAGCTCAACTGGCCGCCGTTGGCGTAACTGGTGCCCTCGCCCGGGCCCGGATGGCGCTCGACCAGGGTGACCTGATGGCCTTCCTGGGCCAGCGCATGGGCCGTGCTGATGCCAATGATGCCGGCGCCGACTACTGCTATTTGCATGAAGAAGCTGCGAGATGGGAGATGTCGGGTGCAGCTTAAGGAGGCAAAGGGTGATTGGGCAAATGCGGAGTCGTTGGAAAGAATGTTGTGAAGCTATGGGTCGTGGGCTGCCCTTCCTTAGCGCTGGCGGTCTACCACTGTCCCATCGGCTGCCGAGGCTGGCGCTCCGACCCGCCCAGCCCCCAACGGCGCCGTTAGAAAGCGCCACTGGCATTTCTTCATCCTGCCGTGCGGCGAGTATCCGGCCGAGGCCATCACGCGCAATCAGCCCTGCGCACCCATCAAGCGACCGTCGGTTCACGATGGAAGGGGCTGCCGATAGCGCACTCTCATCGGACTCGGTGACATCGATCTGCCTCGCCCGGCACATCCGGCCTGCCTTGGCAGGTGGAGTGCTCTCGAGCCGTAACGCCCCCCGCCACAACTTTCATTTATGTCACATTGTGATATATATAAAGATGGTCGTGACATGTCGCGATACGACACCCCCATGACCGCCATCTAGCCCACCTGCGCGACGGTACCGTTGTGCCGGGCGGCCTTGCCGGTACGGGGAGCGAGAGGAGGAAACATCATGAGCGAGTCCAGGACGTTCGAACTCTTCCGCTATGACCCTGACCGTGACGCCGCGCCTCACATGCAGACGCTTGAGATCGATGTCGCGCCAACCGACAGGATGTTGCTCGATGTTCTGCTGCGACTGAAGGGGCTCGATGAAACCCTGAGTTTCAGGCGCTCCTGCAGGGAGGGCGTCTGCGGGTCGGACGCCATGAACATCAATGGCAAGAATGGGCTTGCGTGTACGACGAACCTCCGCGAACTGCCACGCCATACGATTTTGCGTCCGCTGCCCGGCTTGCCGGTCATCCGCGACCTGATCGTCGACATGACAGGATTCTTCAAGCAATACCATTCGATCAAACCGTACCTGATCAACGATACGCCGCCACCTGAACGCGAACGTCTCCAGTCACCCGAGGAACGTGACGAGCTCGATGGGCTCTACGAATGCATCCTCTGCGCCTGTTGCTCGAGCGCCTGCCCATCCTTCTGGTGGAACCCCGAAAAATATGTCGGCCCCGCGGGGCTTCTGCAGGCATACCGGTTCCTCGTGGACTCACGCGATGAGGCCACGAATGCAAGGCTCGACGATCTCGAGGATCCGTACCGGCTGTTTCGCTGCCGGTCGATATTGAACTGCACCAATGTTTGCCCGAAAGGATTGAACCCGGCAAAGGCGATTGGCGAGATCAAAACCATGCTGGTGCGCCGGATGGTTTGAACAGTTTTGGACGAAGAAGCGACGACCCTTACGGCAACACCCCATACGAGACACGGGGAACCGATCACCGTGCGACCGCCCGGCCAAGCCGTGAAAGGCCTGGCGGATCGCAGCGGCAGAAGACGCCGCCCACAGACAAGTTCCTGGTTGGAGCACGGATGAACGAAGACCGGCGCATCGCGTTCCTTGTGGCGCGCGACGGGATGAGCGCGACAACGGCATGGGTGCACCGCACGATGGCGATCTATCGTCGGGCGCTGCTGGACAAGGGTCACTACGCGAGCGGACAACTGTACCGCCGCGAGTTCATTGCGGCGTATTGCGTATTCAAGAAGTGGCTTGAAACCGGCTCGACTGAATGATCCGAGCACGCGGCTGGATGAGGCAGACGATGGGCGACGGGATAAATCCGCTGCAAGGCAGGCGCATCGTGGCTTGACGCACGGCACCTGTCTTGGAGCCCCTTGGTTGTCAGGGCAAGTTGGTCTCGGCGGCGTAGGCCGACCAGGAATCTCGCGGCAGCGGGCCCTACTGCAACATGAACGTCTCGTACTCCAGCCGATCAAGCTTGCGATCCAGGATCACCAGGCTCGCCATCACGACCAGCAGGAGCGACACGGCAAACCCGTAGCCATACCAGGCCGGCCCGAGCTGCAACGTCATCCACGTCAGCACGCCGTTGAGCACGACGAACGCTGCCGTCAGCCCCAGCACGACACGACGCCGGTCGAGGTAGAAGAAGATGTTCACTACGCCGAGAAACACCACCTGCAAGCTCGCGGCGATGGTGTCGACGTACAGCAGCGGCAGATACAGCTCGGAGATCTGCAGCACGCGCAGCACCGAAGCGCCCACGGCAAACAACACCAGCGCCGCCATCGCCTGGATCTTCACGATTTCGTACAGGCCGGCGCGGATGGTCTGCACCATGGTGTTGCGCATGTCTTCGATGTGCTCGAGCGAGGCCCCACCCCGCACGGCGTCGTAGAAGGCGTCGTAGTACTCGACAAAGTCCGTCTCGATGCGCACGAGGAAGACCGCCATGCCAGGGATGATGCCGAGGTAAGCCAGGAACACCGGAATGTCATAGATGACCGACGCATGCAACGGCCCGATCACCTGCTGCCCAGTGCCCGGCGCATACCAGAACATGAACTTGTCGAGCCAGATGCCGAGGTTGTAAAGCAGCCCGATCAGCATGAGCGACGGATAGGCAAACCGCTTGTCGAACACCTCGAACGACAGAAAGCGCCGACCGCTGAAGTTGCGATAGATAAGGGCCACCATACCGATCAGCAGACACAACTGGCCCAGCACGAAGCCCAGCAGCAGACCCTCCAGGCCCGCACGGTTGAACATCAGCGCAAGCAGCACCGTGAGCGTGTAGCCCATCAGGAAGATCCACACGATCGACTTGTACTGCTTCATGCCCGACAGGAATATCACCGCGATCCAGATGTTGGCCATGACCACGAAGCCCGCCAGCATCAGGATCCGGTAAATGGCGGACTGCTGCCCAAATGCGAACAGCACCAGCATGAGCCCCAGGCCGCCCGCCACCAGTGTCATGACGAACGACACGGCGTGATAGTTGGGCAGGATCAGGTCATCGCGCTTCTCGAAGAGGCGGTCAGACGTGAAGCGCGTGAAGGCAAGCTGCAGCGGCCCGGTCAGGATCAGGCTCACCGCGATCAGGTAGGTGACCGACACCTGGAACTGGGTGATGAGCGAGCCCGGCAGCACGAACGGCAGGCTCAGGATACCGATCAGCAGAATCCCGACGATGGACAGGATCCACGGCCCCGAGCTGATGATGCCGGCGTAGGTGTAAGCGCGCAGCAGCCCGAGCAGGCTGTCGCGCTTGAGCATCTTGCGCAGTTCGAAGCCAATGCCTGCCATCAGCGCGCTCCCTTCTGCTGAGCGTGGTACGGACAAGCCGCGGCAGCGGTCTGGGTACCGTGTTCGATGCCCAGGTCCGGCATCGCCTGCAGGCGGGCGTACAACTCGTGGTAGCTGCCGATCATCATTTCCTGGGTGTAATAGCGCTCCACGCGCGCAATGCCGGCGGCTTGCGCTGCGTGCCAGCGCGTTTCATCCCGCAGCAGTGCGAGCACCTCGTTGGCCAGGGCAGCGGGGTCTGCGATGCGGACCACGGCGCCCGCCGCGCCCAACGCAGCGTCCTCGCCCTCCAGACCGAACAGCAGCTGGCGGCACGACCCGACATCGGTGGTGACCGACGGCACACCCGCGGCAAACCCTTCCAGCACCACCAGGGGCAACGCCTCGCTGATGGAACTCAGCACGAGCACGCCCACCTTGGGGAGGATGTCGTCGATCTTCTGGAAGCCCAGGAACTTGATGCGATCCCCCAACCCAAGGCTTTCGGCCAGGCTGTGGCATTCCTGCGCGTATTCCGGGTCTTCGTCTTCGGGCCCGGCGATCCAGCCTTCGGCATCCGGCATCTGGCGCGTGACTGTCAGCATGGCGCGGATGAAGGTCTTCACATCCTTGATCGGCACCACCCGGCCGATCAGGCACATCACGCGCGGCGCCTTGGCCGGCCGCTTCTCGCGCAGCGCGGCCAGGCGCGGCAGGTTGATACCGTTGGGAATGCTGCGGGTCTTGGCCTCCGGTGCGCCGTCGATCACCTGTCGCTGCCGGTTGCCCTCGTACAGCGCCACGATGTCTTCGGCGGCGTCGTAGCAGACACGGCCCATGGTCTCGAAAAAGCGCACCCACAGATCGCGGAAATAGCTGATCTGCGCGATGTCCTTCTCGAAGATGCTGCGGTTGTCGCGGATCCACTGGCTCTGGAACAGATCGATCTTGCGTTCCTTGGTGTAGATGCCGTGTTCGGATACCAGCAGCGGCCGCCCGCGCCGGTAGCGCAGCAGCGCACCGAGGAAGCCCGCATAGCCGGTCGAGACGGTGTGGAACGTCTTCACCGGGATCAGGTTTTCGGCAATGCGCACGAGCTGCCACAGCGGCTTGTGCATGATGCGCACGGTCCAGAAGTAGTCCGTGAACGACGGATCGGTGCAGTAGCGCCGGTAGTAGTCCGTCATCATGTCCCACGCGCGGCGGCTGTAGAGGAACTGGTCTTCCGCCAGCGGACCGTCGTCCCGCAGATCGTCGATCGCGGCCCGGATCAGGTGCGCCGTCTCCTCAACGTGCGACGGATTGCGCAGCGCATCGTGCAGCCTGCGCGAGCGCTCGAACGCCTTAGCATCGCCGCCGCTGGCCTGCACCAGGGGTGGCGCCGGAAAATCGTACAGATAGTGGCACTCCAGATGCACCACGTTGTCGGGAATGGCGTAGACGGGCTTGCCGTAATCCTCCCGGCGGCTGCCGATGAAGACGACGGCAAAGCGGATGTCCGGAAACGCCCGGATCATCTGGTTGACCCAGCTCGACACGCCGCCACTCACGTAAGGGAACGTCCCTTCGAGCAGCAGCGCAACATCGGCAGACTGGGCGCGTGGAAAGTGTTCGCTCATGATGTCCAGTAGCGCAACAACGGGCGCAGCAGCGGCAACGGCGAGCGGCTCGAGAACTGCGCCAGGGCTGCGCGCGCGCCCGCGTAGTCGCGGCGCAGGTAGCAGGCCTCGGCCAGCGGCGGCAGCAGCCGGTCACGCGGGAAGCCGAATCGCTCGGCCTGGCGCAGGTGCGCTTCAGCCACATCGGGTTCGCGGCGCGACAGGGCAAGACGCCCGCGCATGTACCACAGCGCGGCATTGTCCGGCTGGATATCCAGCGCCGCACTGGCATAGCGCTCGACCTGCTCTGCCGTGTAGCGGTACACGTCACCCTGCACCAGGTTCTGATAGATGAGCTCCCAGTACAGGTCAGCCAGGCGCTTGTTGATCTCGTAGCGGGCCTCCGGCGTCACGGCCTCTTCGAGGCGGGGCAGCTCGGCCAGGATCTTCTGCGTGAGCTCCTTCTCGGCGTTGTCGAGCATGCCGTAGGCCAACAGGCGGATGTCGTCCACCGGATCGGCCAGCAGGTCGCGCAGTACCGGGCTGGCGGTGCGCGTGGGCATGGACTGCATGGCCACCAGCGCGGTCATGCGGCTCTGCACCGGCGCACGGGCATTGCCAAGCTGGGCCCGCAGCCGTGCCCCGCCCCCGTGCGTGACGCGCGAGATCAGATGCGCAACGAACACCGGCAGCCCCACATCGGCGATGTCCTTGTCGTCTTCGGGCTTGGGAAAGAGCCTGGAGAGCAGCAGCCCCCCGAGCACCAGCGCACCGCCCGCCACCGGTACGAAAAAGCACAGCGCGGCCAGATAGCCGTATGTCCAGACGA
>JAGWNU010000125.1 GCA_028871175.1 Burkholderiaceae bacterium
TGGTCAAAACCTCAGGAACTTTGGGCTTAGCACTCAATCACAGAGAGTGCTAATATAGAAACATGATGCTGAAAGGAGTTCTGGCATGACCGCTGTCTCTGCAGTTCCCGCCTCGGCCCTGGCCGTCGCCAATCCCTGGGCGCTGGTGCCCCCGCTGGGCAATCTGGACGCCTATATCTCGGCCGCCAACCGCCTGCCCATGCTCACCCTGGAAGAAGAGCAGGAGTTCGCGCGCAAATTCCGCGACCACAACGACCTTGAGGCTGCCGGTAAGTTGGTGCTCTCTCACTTGCGCCTGGTGGTCTCCGTTTCGCGCCAGTACCTGGGCTACGGCCTGCCCCACGGCGACCTGATCCAGGAAGGCAATGTGGGCCTGATGAAGGCCGTCAAGCGCTTCGACCCTGACCAGGGCGTGCGCCTGGTCAGCTACGCGCTGCACTGGATCAAGGCCGAAATCCACGAGTACATCCTGAAGAACTGGCGCATGGTCAAGGTGGCGACCACCAAGGCCCAGCGCAAGCTGTTCTTCAACCTGCGCAGCCACAAACAGGACGCGCAGGCGACCTTCACGTCAGACGAGATCGACGCCGTCGCGGCCGAACTGAACGTCAAGGGCGCCGAGGTCCGCGAGATGGAAACGCGCCTCTCGGGCGGCGACATTGCGCTCGAAGGCCAGATGGACGATGGCGAGGAGTCCTTCGCCCCGATCGCATACCTGGCCGACACGCATAACGAGCCGACGCGCGTGCTGGAATCGCGCGGTCAGGATCGCATGCAAAGCGAAGGCATCGAAACCGCCCTCGCCAAGCTGGATGACCGCAGCCGCCGCATCATCGAGGCCCGGTGGCTGAACGTGAACGATGACGGATCGGGCGGCGCCACGCTGCACGAACTCGCAGACGAGTTTGGCGTATCGGCCGAGCGCATCCGCCAGATCGAAGCGGCCGCGATGAAGAAGATGAAGGGTGCGTTGCAGGCTTTTGCTTAAGCTGCCCTCATCGAATGAGAAAGCCCGCCAATCGGCGGGCTTTTTCTTTGGACGGTTACCGTACGGATCAATCGAGCAGCAGCTTGATGTCGTGCGCGATCGGCTCCGGGCCCTGACCGTGCTTGATGAACAGTCGCAGGTTGCCCTTCGGATCGAACATGTAGCTGCCGGCCGTATGGTCCATCGTATAGTTGTCGGGCGAGCTGCCCGGCACCTTGCTGTAGAACACCTTGAAGTCCTTCGCGACCTTCTGCAATTCGCCCTCGTTGGCCGGCCGCAGACCGATGAAGCGCGAGTCGAATGCCGGCACGTACTTGGCCAGCAGGTCTTGCGTATCACGCTCGGGGTCAACGGTCACGAACAGCACCTGCACGCGGTCGGCATCCTTGCCGAGCGTGTCCATCACGGCGCGCAGCTCGGCCAGCGTGGTCGGGCAGACATCAGGACAATGCGTGTAGCCGAAGAACATCACGACGACCTTGCCGCGAAAATCTTCAAGCGTGCGGCGTTTGCCGGTGTGGTCAGTCAGTGAGAAATCGGTGCCAAAACTCTTCGAACCGGTGATGTCGAGATTGTTGAAGGCGGGCTTGTCACTGCAACCGCCCAGCATCAGGACGGCGGCGGCCAACGCGGCCAGCAGGACGGTGCGGAAGTGTCGGAAAGAATGCATGGTCATCGTGTTGAAGACAGGCCGCTGTAGAGTATGGCCAGCCGCACGTGACTGCGGCCGGTCGCGTGTGTCAGAGCGCCGCGACCTGCGGCATCGCCGGGCCGAACTTGAAGTAGTGGTCCACCAGCAGCGCTGCGAACAGGATCGACAGATAGACGATCGAGTAACGGAAGGTCTTCTGTGCCAGCGCATCGGAATAGTTGCGATACATGCGCCATGCATAGGCCAGAAAACCCAAGCCGAGCACCAGCGCCGTGGCCAGATAGATGTAGCCGCTCATGCCGTACACGAACGGCAGGATCGTTGCGGCGATCAGGATGAACGTGTACAGCAGGATGTGCAGCAGCGTGTATTTCTCGCCATGTGTGATCGGCAGCATCGGCAGGCCGGACTTGGCGTAATCGGCGCGGCGGTACAGCGCGAGCGCCCAGAAATGCGGCGGCGTCCAGGTAAAGATGATCAGCACGAGGATCCACGCCTCGGCCGGCACGCTGTTGGCCACCGCGGCCCAGCCCAAGGCCGGCGGCATCGCGCCTGACAGGCCGCCGATCACGATGTTCTGCGGCGTGGCGGGCTTGAGTAGCAGCGTATAGATGATCGCGTAGCCGATGAAGGTGGCGAACGTCAGCCACATCGTCAGGTCGTTGGCGAACACGTGAAGCGTCCACATGCCTGCGCCGCCCAATACGAACGAGAACAACAGAATCTGCCGCGTACCGAGCTCGCCACTGGCCGACGGGCGCCATGCGGTGCGGCGCATCATTGCGTCGATCTTGCGCTCGACCAGGCAGTTGACGGCAAATGCGGCACCGGCAAACAGCCAGATACCGACCGCGCCGCCAATGAGAACCGACCACGGCACCATGCCCGGCGTCGCCAGGAACATGCCGATCACAGCGCAAAAGACCGCGAGCTGTGTCACGCGCGGCTTGGTGAGCGCCGCATACTGCGACGCCGTATGTCGCCAGCCCGAGAGTTGAGTAGAGGTCGAGGGAGAAGCCACGGTATTCATAGAAATTCGATCAGACGGCGGCCACCGCCGCAGGTATCGGTGCGCGTGCCTGCGCAAGCCCGATGAGGTAATGCAGACGCACCATCAGCAGTAGCAGCACCGCCGCCCCGCCGTTGTGCGCCACCGCGGCCAACAAGGGCCAGCCGAGCACGATGTTCGACAGGCCCGTCGCCAATTGCACCGCCAGCACAAGCAGCAGTACGGTCGCGACACCGCCCATGCCGGCAATGCGCCGCGCGCGCGCACCAAGCCAGGCAAGGTAACTCAGCACGACCACAGCGAAGACGCGATGCGTCCAATGAATGGCCACCAGCGCGTCATGCGAAATGAAATCGCCGCTGGCCGTCTTGCCGAGCTGCCGCCAGAAGGTGAAGCCATGCGCGAAGTCCATCGGGGGCACCCACTGCCCATTGCACAACGGGAAATCCGTACACGCCAGCACGGCATAGTTGGTGCTGACCCAGCCACCCAGTGCGATCTGCGCGACCAGCAACGCCAGCCCGATGATCGCGGCGGTGCGCAGCGACGCCCCTCGGCTGTCGACCATGCGCGGTGCGTCATTCTTGCTGCCGAGCCAGATCAGCGACGCCAGCAACGACATGCCGAGCAGCAGATGTGTCACCACAATCGCAGGCTGGAGCTTGAGCGTGACGGTCCATGCGCCAAACGCGCCCTGCACGCACACCAACGCCAGCACAGCCGTGGCGTACCAAGGCGATTGCTTCAGCTCCTTGCGCTTGACCCAGGCCAGAACGACCAGCGTGATGATCAGCACACCCAGTGCGAGCGCAAGGTAGCGATGCGTCATCTCGATCCATGCTTTCATCCATGTGACGGGACCGCTGGGCATGGCCACCTGCGCAGCATGAATGTCGTCACGGGCATGGAACGGGTTCGATGTACCGTAGCAGCCGGGCCAATCCGGGCAGCCAAGACCCGAATCGGTCAGCCGCGTGAAGCTGCCGAACATGATCAGGTCAAGCGTGAGAAACGCCGTGATCCACACCAGCTTGCGGTACTTGTTTCGATCTCCCTTGACCAGCACGTAGCAGAGCGGAATCAGCGCGATCAGGATGCCGATGGAGGCGAGTTGCAGCAACATGGTTTAGCCGATGCGCGAGTACTTGAGCAGCCGCGTGAGGTCGCCGCGCACCTTCTTCGGGTCGGGGTCTTTCGGAAACTGCATCATCAGGTTGCCGAGCGGATCAATCAGGAAAATGTGGTCGGCAGCGGGTGTCTTGCCATCGCCAAGCCAATCCTTCGGCAGGTCGGGCGCGCGCAAGAAACGCACGGCAGCGTAGTCGTCGTTGTACGCAGTGGTCAGGCGGGAATCGATCTGCCCGCGGTCCGTCACGAGCCAGACGGGCACGATACGATCACGGTCCGGCCCCTGGCCGATGCGCAACTGGCGCATCGTGAAAAGCTTGCGCGCGCAGTTGTCGGCGCAGGCGCTGCCATCCACCGAGACCATCAGCCACTTGCCCTTGAGGCTGGCGAGCGGCACCTCGGCGCCGTGCTCGTCCTGCACCATCAAACCGGCGGGGATCGGGCGCTGTGGATCGACAAGCGAGCCATACGCCGCCTTGCCGCCGGCTGGCGTGAAGACGTAATACGCCAGATACGACGCGATCACCGGCGACGCGCAGACCAGCAGCAGGAACAGCATCATCAAGCGACCCCGGCGGGTGCGTGCGTCGATGCGCGGGTCGACTGCAGCCTGAAGCGTGCCGGGCGCGGATTCCTGATTCAACATGTGATCCTTAATACTTTCATCTGCGGCACTAAGCCGCAACGTGTGTTTCCTGTTCAGGCCGCGTCGGAGGAGGTGGCCGCGCGGCTCAAGTGCCGATAGCGCCGCACACTATAAAAGATCATCAACGCGAGCACCGCCACCGCCATCGAAAACCATTGGAATGCATAGCCGTAATTGCGGTCGGCACCCAGGTCTGCGCGAGGCCAATCCCGCGCCAGACCGTCCGGCGCGTCGGATTGCTGCTCGACCACGAATGGCTGGAGCGGCATGCCGATTTCGCGCGAGAAGCCGTCAAGGTCGATATTCTGCCTAAGTCGGTGGCCGACTTCATCTGCGCCGTCATGGCGACCCAGGCTGAAGACGCGGCTCGCATGTGGCACAGCGATCCCTTCCACCTGGACTTCGCCCGCCGGCGTGGCGTACGGCGCGATGTGCGTGCGGTCCATCGGGTCACGCGGCAGCCAGCCCCGGTTGATCAGCACAGCACGCGCTCCGGCTCCTTCCAGTATCAGCGGAATCAGCACCTCAAACCCCGGGCGGGATACGCCATGCGTGGTGTGCGGTCGATTGTCGAGCAGTACCGTGTGGGCCACGTCGAAGGTGCCACGCAAGATCACCGGCCGATACAGCACGGCATCAGCCGACACCGGCTGTGCAGTGATTCGCTGCGCCGGCGCATGCTGCAACGCCTCGATGCGTGTCTGCTGGTCGATGCGCTCATGCGCCCGGGAGAGCTGCCAGCGGCCCAGCGAACACGTCAGCGCAATCAGAACGATGCCCGCCAGCATCGGCACGGGCGCAAACCATTGGCGCAGTGGCACCCGCGCGTTCATTGCGCACCCCGAGTGAGATAATGCACAGCATCGACTTCCAACCCGTCAACCCTCCATGCGCATCTTCGTTGCCATCGCATTTTTGCTGATCCTCGGCAGCCTTGCCTCCGCGCTGTTTTTTCTCATGCGGGACAAGGGGCAGAGCAATCGCACCGTTCGCTCGCTGATGTTCCGCGTCGGCTTTTCGATTGCGCTGTTCATCTTCATCCTGGTAGCGAACCGGCTGGGGTGGATACACAGTACGGGCATTCCCACAGGTCCTTAGCCGCGGCAACGCCATCGGCCCACTCGCCGTGCCAGAAAGCGAAAACGCCGCAGCGGTGTCCCGACTGCGGCATTTTTGAGGAACTGCGGGGCGCAAGACACGCCACCCCGCATCGACCACCTTAGAGCCAGTACACCACGACGTACAGACCCAGCCAGACGACGTCCACGAAGTGCCAGTACCACGCGGCGCCTTCAAATGCGAAGTGATGCTCGGCGGTGAAGTGGCCCTTGATGACGCGGCCCAGCACGACGGACAGCATGATCGCGCCCATCGTCACGTGGAAACCGTGGAAGCCCGTCAGCAGGAAGAACGTCGAACCATAGATGCCCGAGGTGAGCTTCAGGTTCAGTTCGTGATACGCGTGGATGTACTCGAACGCCTGGAAGCCCATGAACGTGACGCCCAGCAAGATCGTCAGCAGCAGGCCCTGGATCACCTGAGCCCGCTTGCCTTCACGCAGCGCGTGGTGTGCCCATGTGAGGGTCACGCCGGACGTCAGGAGCAGCGCAGTGTTGATGGTCGGAATCGGCCACGGGCCCATCGTGGTAAACGGCGCCACGGTACCCGCCGGACCCGCGTTGGGCCACATGGCATTGAAGTCGGGCCACAACAGCTTGTTGTTCAGATCGCCGAGCCAAGGCAAGGAAATGGTGCGGGCATAGAACAGCGCGCCGAAAAATGCCGCGAAGAACATCACTTCCGAGAAGATGAACCAGCTCATCGACCAGCGGAACGAAGCATCCACGCGTTCACCGTACTTGCCGCCCTCGGATTCGGAGATGGCATCGGCAAACCACGCACGCAGCACAAAGAGGAACCACAGCAGGCCGATCAGGAATGTCCACGGTGCCCACGGCTGCGCGTTGACCCACGCCGCAGCGCTCAGCAGCACGATCAATAGACCAATGCTGGCCGTAATCGGATGCCGCGACGGTCCGGGCACGAAGTAGTACGGAGCGTTCGCTCGATTCGCACTCATCTCTTTTTCTCCAGCTCTATTTTTTTAGGAATCCATTCGGTGTTGCCCGGCCCGTCCTGCGTAGGCCGTCTCCTCAACCCACCACCGCGCGTACGATCATCAACAACGTGACGATGAACAACACCGCCGCCAGAATGCCCGCGATGATCACGTGCACAGGGTTCAACTGCGCCATGTCGCGATCATGATCGCGCCCTTTGCGCACCCCGAAAAAAGACCAGAACACCGCCTTCATCGTCTGTGCAAACGACGCGCGTCGCTTGGTCGCGTCTTTCAGTTCGTCCATGTCCTCACGTTCCTTTGCCCGGCATCGTCGGCGCAATGGACGACGGCGCGTGGATTTCAAAGAAAGTGTAGGACAAGGTGATGGTCTTCACGTCCTTGGGGAGATCCGGATCAATCACAAACACCACCGGCATTTCGCGCGATTCGTTGGCCGTCAGGGTCTGTTGCTTGAAGCAGAAGCACTCGATCTTCTTGAAGAACTCGGTCGCCTGCTTGGGGGCGTAACTGGGAATGGCTTGCGCTTGCACCGTACGCCCTTCCTTATTCACCACCTCGTAGACGATCTGGTTGATCTCGCCGGGGTGCACGTCCATGCTGTTCTTCACCGGGCGGAAGCGGAACGGCCCCTGGCTGTTCGAATCGAATTCCACCGTGATCGTGCGCGTCTTGTCGACCTGCGTGTTCCGCAAAGCGCCGCCGTCCTCATCACGCGTATTCAGCACGTTGATGTTCGTGACTTCGCAAATCTTCTTGTAGAGCGGCACCATTGCGTAGCCGAAACCGAACATCAACACGACCACAACGGCCAGCTTGCCGAGCATGGACCGGTTCAGGCCGCGCTCGGCAGCCTGCTCGTCGCGGCCGTCTTGTGTCGTGTTCGGCCCGGCTGGCGTCTGGCTCATATACGGTCTCGGTTTAGCGATCGACGCGCGGCATACCTAGCTAGCCGCCGAACGCCACGCGTTTGAAAATCACACCCAGAAAGAAAACCAACGCGATGGTCGCGAGGATGAATCCCAGGCGGCGATTCGCGGCACGTTGCTCGGGCGTCGGGTTTTTGTCTGGATTCGACATCGTTGTCCGGCAGTGCGCGAGGCCGGGGATGACCGGCCTCGCGACCCCTGCATTACTTGACTTGGGGCGGTTCTTCGAAGGTGTGGAACGGCGCCGGCGACGGCACGGTCCACTCCAGGCCTTCCGCGCCATCCCACGGCTTGTCGGCGGCCTTCTCGCCACCGCGGTACGACGGGAGCACCACGAAGAAGAAGAAATACACCTGCATCAGGCCGAAGCCCAGCGCACCGATCGACGCCACGGCGTTGAAGTCGGCGAACTGCTGCGGATAGTCGGCATAGCGGCGCGGCATGCCAGCCAGGCCCAGGAAGTGCATCGGGAAGAACGTGAGGTTGAAAGTGATCATCGACCCCCAGAAGTGGATCTTGCCGCGCGTCTCGCTGTACATGTAGCCCGACCACTTCGGACCCCAGTAGTAGAAGCCTGCGAACAGCGCGAACAGCGAACCGGCCACCAGCACGTAGTGGAAGTGCGCCACCACGTAATACGTGTCCTGCAACTGGATGTCGATCGGGGCCACGGCCAGGATCAGACCCGTGAAGCCGCCCACCGTAAACACGAAGATGAAGCCGATGGCGAACAGCATGGGCGTCTCGAACGTCATCGAGCCGCGCCACATGGTGGCCACCCAGTTGAAGATCTTCACGCCGGTCGGAACCGCGATCAGCATCGTTGCGTACATGAAGAACAGCTGGCCGGTCACGGGCATGCCGGTCGTGAACATGTGGTGGGCCCACACGATGAACGACAGGATGGCGATGGAAGCCGTGGCATACACCATCGAGCTGTAGCCGAACAGCGGCTTGCGCGCGAAGGCCGGCACGATCTGGCTGATGATGCCGAACGCCGGCAAGATCATGATGTACACCTCGGGGTGCCCGAAGAACCAGAAGATATGCTGGTACATCACCGGGTCACCACCGCCGGCAGCCGAGAAGAAGCTCGTGCCGAAGTGGCGGTCGGTCAGCACCATGGTGATCGCCCCTGCCAGCACCGGCATGACGGCAATCAGCAGGTACGCCGTGATCAGCCACGTCCAGCAGAACATCGGCATCTTCATCAGCGTCATGCCGGGCGCGCGCATGTTCAGGATGGTCACGATGATGTTGATCGCGCCCATGATCGACGATGCACCCATGATGTGGATCGCGAAGATCGCCATGTCCATGCCCGGGCCCATCTGCACCGACAGCGGCGCGTAGAGCGTCCAGCCGGCAGCCGTGGCGCCACCCGGTGCGAAGAACGAGCCCACCAGAAGCATTGCCGCAGGCGGCAGCAGCCAGAAGCTGAAGTTGTTCATCCGCGCGAACGCCATGTCGGACGCGCCAACCTGCAGCGGGATCATCCAGTTCGCAAAGCCCACGAAGGCCGGCATGATCGCGCCGAACACCATGATCAGGCCGTGCATCGTCGTGAACTGGTTGAACAGCTCGGGACGGAAGAACTGCAGACCCGGCTGGAACAGCTCGAGGCGGATCAACAAGGCCAACGTACCGCCCGAGAGCAGCATCGTGAAAGAGAACAGCAGGTACAGCGTACCAATGTCCTTGTGGTTGGTCGCAAACAGCCAACGGCGCCAGCCATGCGGGTGGTCGTGTGCATGGTCGTCTCCATGACCGTGCGCGTGATCTTGCGGGTGCGTAACAGCGGTGCTCATCGCAGAACTCCTTGGATTCGTTTCGTCACGCAGACGATCAATCAGCCAGCGGTGCGGTCTTGGGCCGCATTGGCTTGTTGGGCGGTTACCTTGCCAGTGGATTCAGCGGCCGCCGTCTTGGCGCCACCGCCTTCGGGCATCTTGCCGCCACGCGCATCCTTTACCTGCGTCGGCTGCAGCAGGTCACCCGTGTGGTTGCCCCAGTGATTGCGCTCGTACGTGATGACGGAGGCGATTTCCACATCGTTGAGTGCCGAAGCCCAGGGCGGCATCGCGTTCTTGCCGTGCAGCACAATGTTGACGTGGTCAGCCAGCGGGCCATTGGCAATCTTCGAGCCGTCAAGCGCCGGGAACGGACCACCGCCCTTGCCGTTAGGCTGGTGGCAGACCGCGCAATTCGAGGTGTAGACCTTCTCGCCGCGCGACTTGAGTTCTTCCAGCGTGTAGGTCTTGTTAGGGTCGTCCGCCTTGGCGGCCATTTCCTTCTTCTTGCCGTCGACCCATTTGGTGTAGTCGTCCTGGGACAGTACGCGCACAACGATCGGCATGAACGCGTGCTCCTTGCCGCAAAGTTCTGCGCACTGGCCGCGGTACACGCCGACCTTCTCGGCCTTGAACCAGGTGTCCCGCACGAAGCCCGGAATCGCATCCTGCTTCACGCCGAATGCCGGGATCATCCACGAGTGGATCACGTCGTTGGCAGTCGTGACGATACGCACCTTGCGATTGACCGGCACGACCAGTTCATTGTCGACCTCGATCAGATAGGTATTGCTCTTCGGCGCCTGATTGTTGATCTGGTCGCGGGGGGTCGTCAGCGTGGAGAGGAACGATATGCCCTCGCCTTCGCCCTTCAGATAGTCGTAACCCCACTTCCACTGGTAGCCGGTGGCCTTGATGGTGAGGTCGGAGTTGGTGGTGTCCTTCATTGCGACCACGGCCTTGGTGGCCGGCAGCGCCATCCCGATCACGATCAGGAACGGCACGATGGTCCAGATGATTTCAACCGTGGTGCTTTCGTGGAATGTCGCGGGCTTGTGACCGACTGACTTACGGTGCTTGAAAATGGAGTAGAACATCACCCCGAACACGCCGATGAAGATCACGATGCAGATGATCAGCATCATCCAGTGCAGCCAGTGGATCTCGGCGGCGATCTTGGTGACCGGGGGCGCGAGATTGAGTTGGCGCACTGCGGGGCCGCCCGGCATGTCTTCCACTGCCAGGGCCGTTTGACTGAGGGCGAGGAGGGAACCTGCCGCCAGCAAACTTGCCAATGTCTTATTCAACATTTTCATTTTT
>JAGWNU010000126.1 GCA_028871175.1 Burkholderiaceae bacterium
TATGAAGCTTGGCTGGCTGCTGCTGCTTACCATCGGCTTGCTGTTGCCGACAGCGATGATGTT
Source organism: Burkholderiaceae bacterium (assembly GCA_028871175.1). GTDB lineage: Bacteria > Pseudomonadota > Gammaproteobacteria > Burkholderiales > Burkholderiaceae > Ralstonia > Ralstonia condita. The sequence continues at coordinate 64 of JAGWNU010000126.1, forward strand.
GTTGCAGGCCACGGGGCTGGTCGCCAGTGTGCGCAGCACAGACGAGCACGGCCTGGCGCTGGTTGCCCACGTGGTGCAGGCGCCGAATTTTCTCGACATGGTTGGCCGCACCCTGGCCGTGTCCGGCGCCGTGGCCGCCATAGTGGTGCCGCTGGCGTTTGCCCTGGCTTACGCGGTGCAGCGCACGCGCATGCCGTTACGCGGCACGATGCGTACGCTGGTGATGCTGCCGCTGTTCGCGCCGTCGCTGTTGCCCGGCATTGCGCTGGTCTACCTGTTCGGTAACCAGGGCCTGTTCAAGGCGTGGATGAACGGCAGCAACATCTACGGCTTCTGGGGCATCGTGCTGGGCGAGGTGTTCTACACGTTTCCGTATGCACTGATGCTGGTGCTGGCGACACTCACGCTGGCGGACGGCCGCCTGTATGACGCCGCACGTGCCATGGGCGCGAGCCCGTGGCGCACGTTCCGCACGGTCACGCTGCCCGGCGCGCGCTACGGATTGTTTGGCGCCTTTGCGCTGGTCTTCACGCTGGTCGCGACCGACTTTGGCGTGCCGACCGTGGTGGGCGGCAGCTACCAGGTGCTGGCCGTGGAGGCCTACAAGGCGGTGGTCGGCCAGCAGCAGTTTGCGCGCGGCGCCGTCATCGGCTTGATGCTGCTACTGCCTGCGCTGCTGACCTTTGCGGTGGAGCGCCTCGTGCAGCGTCGCCAGCACGCCGCGCTTGCCAGCCGCGCCCAACCCTATCACCCGCAGCCGGATCGTCTGCGCGACGGGCTTTTCCTGTTGCTGAGTGCGTTGGTGGTCGGCGGGATTCTGCTGATGCTGGCCACCGCCATTGGCGCGTCGCTGGTCAAGCTCTGGCCGTACAACCTCGAGCTGTCGCTGCGCAACTATGACTTCGACAACATGGACGGCGGTGGGTGGCTCGCCTATCACAACAGCCTGAAGCTGGCCGCGCTCACCACCGTGTTCGGCACTGCCCTCATCTTCACGGGCGCCTGGCTGGTGGAGAAGACGCGCGCCGCCGCGTGGCTGCATCCGGTCATCCGCTTTGCCGTGCTGCTGCCGATGGCGGTGCCCGGCCTCGTGCTCGGCCTCGGTTACGTGTTCTTCTTCAACCATCCGGCCAACCCGCTCAATGGCCTGTACGGCGGGATGGCGCTGATGGTGCTCTGCACGATCATGCATTGCGCCACCGCTGCGCACCTCACGTCCGTGGCCGCCCTCGGGCAGCTGGATCCGGTATTCGAGGCGGTATCGGCTTCGCTCAAGGTATCGGCCTTGCGCACGTACTGGCGCGTGACGTTGCCGATGTGCCTGCCCGCGGTGCTGTCGTGCGCGCGCTACCTGTTCGTGTCGGCCATGACGACCGTGTCGGCCGTGATCTTCCTGTACAGCCCCGATACGGTCCTGGCCTCCGTGGCTGTGCTGAACATGGATGACGCCGGCGACATCGGCCCCGCTGCGGCCATGTCCACGCTCATTCTCCTGACGTCGATCGTTGTGTCGCTGCTGCTGGAACTGGCCACGCGCGGCATCGTGCGCCGCACGCAGGCATGGCGCACGGCAGGGCATTGACGCCATCCGCATGCACACCGCACTTCGTAGGAAAAAGGAACGACACCATGGGTGATTCTTCGCCGATGACGACCCGCCAGGCCGGCGCGGATCGCGTCAACCCGGGCAGCACGCCGTTGCGCCTGGAAGCCGCCGTGCTCGACTGGGCCGGCACCGTCGTCGATTTTGGTTCGTTTGCCCCCACGCAGATCTTCGTGGAGGCGTTTGCCGAGTTTGGCGTCGCCATCACGCTGGACGAGGCGCGCGGCCCGATGGGCCTGGGCAAGTGGGACCACATCCGCACGCTGTGCAACGACGGCGCGATTGCCGCGCGCTTCTCGCTTGCACACGGGCGCATGCCGACCGATGACGACGTGACCGCCATCTACAACCGCTTCATGCCGCTGCAGATCGAGAAGGTGGGCGCACATTCGGCCCTCATCCCTGGCGCGCTGGAGACCATTGCCGCGCTGCGCGAAGCCGGCCTGAAGATCGGCTCGTGCTCGGGCTACCCGCGCGTGGTGATGGACCGCGTGGTCGACTTGGCCGCCAAGGCCGGCTACACGCCCGACTGCGTGGTGGCTTGCGATGAAGTGCCGCGTGCTCGCCCGTGGCCCGCACAGGCGCTGCGCTGTGTGGTGGATCTTGCGATTGGCGACGTGGCGGCCTGCGTGAAGGTGGACGACACCGTGCCCGGCATCGAAGAAGGCCGCCGCGCCGGCATGTGGACCGTTGCGTTGCTGATGTCGGGCAATGCGTTGGGCCTGCCATACACGCAATACGCTGCGCTGGATGCCGACGAATGCGCGCGCCACCGTGTGGCCATCTCCGCGGGCTTTGCCGCCTGCCGTCCGCATTACGAGATCGACACGATTGCCGATCTGCCCGACGTCGTGGCCGACATCAACCGCCGCCTGGCGCGCGGTGAACGGCCGCAGTGCATCTGAGTTTGTTGTTCTGTCTGTTGTCCTTTCCGCCGCATCACACCTTACCGAGGAAACCATGAACGCACGTCTTTCCCTCCTGGCCGCCGCCGCTGCCATGGCGCTGGCCTCGTCGGCCTTTGCCAAGACCACGCTGACCGTCTACACAGCACTGGAAGCCGACCAAGTGAAGGCGTATCAGGACGCCTTCGAAAAGGCCAACCCGGACATCGAAATCAAGTGGGTGCGTGACTCCACCGGCGTCGTCACCGCCAAGCTGCTGGCCGAGAAGAACAACCCGCGCGCCGACGTGGTGTGGGGCCTTGCCGCATCGAGCCTGGCCATCCTGGACAAGGAAGGCATGCTGACGCCGTACGCGCCGGCCGATCTGGCGAAGATTGGTGCGACGTACCGCGACAAGGCCAACCCGCCGGCATGGGTGGGCATGGATGCCTGGGGCGCCGCCATCTGCTTCAACACCGTGGAAGCCCAGAAACAGCACCTGCCGAAGCCGACTTCGTGGGCCGACCTGACCAAGCCTGTGTACGCCGGCAAGATCGTCATGCCGAACCCGTCGTCGTCGGGCACGGGCTACCTGGACGTGAGCGCCTGGCTGCAGACCATGGGCGAGCAGAAGGGCTGGGCCTACATGGACGCATTGCACCAGAACATCGGCCAATACACGCACTCGGGTTCGAAGCCCTGCAAGATGGCCGCGTCGGGCGAGTTTCCGATCGGCATCGCGTTTGAATACCGCGCTGTGAAGTCGAAGAAGGAAGGTGCGCCGATCGACATCGTGCTGCCGTCCGAAGGCCTGGGCTGGGACGTGGAAGCCACCGGCATCATGAAGGGCACCAAGAACCTGGAGGCCGCCAAGAAGCTGGCCGACTTCTCCGCAAGCCCCGCCGCCATGGCGCTGTATGAGAAGAACTTTGCCGTGGTCGCCATGCCCGGCTTCTCCAAGCCCGATCCGCTGTTGCCGGCCGACTACGAGAAGCGCCTGATCAAGAACGACTTTACGTGGGCCAGCGCCAACCGCGACCGCATTCTTGCCGAGTGGACCCAGCGTTACGATGGCAAGTCGGAGAAGAAGTAAGCGATGGAAGCTCCCGACACTCAAGGGAGCCAGGATGCCAGCACCGACGTTGCGATCGTCGGTGCTGGCATTCTGGGCTTGGCGCATGCCGCAGCCGCCGTCAAGCGCGGCCTGCGCGTCACGGTGTTCGAGCGCAGCGAGATTGCCGTTGGGGCGTCGATCCGCAATTTCGGGCAGATGCTGGTGACAGGGCAGCCCCCTGGCATCATGCTTGACCTCGCACGCGAAAGCCGCGAGCTGTACCTCGATTGGGCGGCCAAGGCCGGTATCTTCGCGCGCGCCAGGGGGGCATTGCTCTTTGCCCGCAACAGCGCGGAAGAAGCCGTGCTCGAAGAGTTCATGGCAACGCGCGCGCCGGCCTTCGACTACAACGTCGAGCTGTTGCGCGGCGCTGAACTGGCGAGCCTGTACGACGGCCGCTTTACGCGGCATCGCGCGGCGTTGCAGGGGTTTGACGACGTGCAGCTGTATTCGCGTGAAGCGATTCCAACCTTGGCCGCATGGCTCGCCACGCAGGGCGTGCGCTTTCATTTCGGCACGCTGGTACGTCATGTTGAAGACGGCCGGCTGGATACGACGGCTGGTATGTGCAACGCCCAGCACGTGATCGTATGCAGCGGGCACGATTACCAGACGCTGTGCGCCGAGCAGCTGCGCGCGTTGCAACCGCAGGTCTGCCGCCTGCAGATGCTGCGCGTCGCGCCCGACGACGGCTTCCCGCTCGAGCACGCGGTCCTCACGGGCCTGTCTTGCACGCACTATGGCGCGTTTGCCGATCTGCCCTCTGCGCACATGCTGGCCATGCAGATCGAACAGCAGCGTCCCGAACTGCAGCGCCACGGCATTCACCTGCTCGTGAGTCCCACACCATACGGCGACTGGATCATCGGCGATTCGCACGACTACAGCCAGGACGCGCGCCCGTTCAATGCCGAATCGGTCGATGGCATCCTGCTCGACCTTGCGCGCGATGCACTCGGCAGCAAGCTGCGCGTGGTCGAACGCTGGCAGGGCGTCTATGGCGCCAAGTGCCATGCCCCGGGCAGCGGCGCGTTCTCGATCACCCGCATCGATGGCAGGACCACCGTTGCACTCATGCACAGCGGCATCGGCATGAGCGTGGGACCGGCGCTGGCCCATCGGCATGTCGACGCGCTCGTCGATGGCACGGCACTGCCGCGATGGACGCCTTCGGCTGCGTTGCGCGCGGCGGCCACGGCTTGATGGCTTGGGCCTTGCAGAAGCGCCCGCACGGTTGGAGCCGCGCGGGCGTGAGGGGTCTCGGCTGCTGAACAGCTCGTTGTGTGCAGAGGGACGGGTCGCTTTGGGGGAGGGCGCCGGGCGCACATCGTGCTACCTTGTGGACCTATGCGCGCAACACAGGAGACACCATGCCGGTGCTGAAGGTTGATGTCGTCACGGCCGAGGAACGGCTGTATGAGGGCAACGCCAGGTTCATTGTCATTCCCGGTACCGAGGGCGAACTCGGGATCCTTCCCGGCCACGATCGCCTGCTCACGCGCATGCGCCCAGGCACCGTGCGCGTGACCCAGGAGAACGGCGAGGAGGTGCTGCTTTTTGTCGCCGGAGGCTTTGTCGACGTACAGCCCGAGCAGGTGATCGTGCTGGCCGATACCGCTGTGCGTGCGCACGATCTGGATGAGGCCAAGGCGCAGGAGGCGCGCAAGGCGGCGGAAGAACTGATGCAGAACAGCAAGAGCAAGATCGACTACGCCCGCGCCCAGGCAGAACTGGCCGAAGCCGTGGCGCAACTAGCGGCCATCGAACGTTTGCGCAAACGTCGCCGCTAAGCCGCCTGGCGTGCGGCAAACAGCGTGCCCCGCACGAGGAGGGGTAAAGAACGGCGCCAGTCCTCCGTTGTAGAACAGAACGATCGAAATCCCCCGTTGTACGTCTCCAGGAAGACGTGATCGGTTCTGCTGGTCCGCTGATGTCGCCCTTTGTTGTCCCTGCCTGTGTGGTGTTGCTTGCCGTGAGTCTGCATTCAGTGCGCCTGTTGCACCTGTTGTCTGGATTGCAGTGGCGAAAACGCAGCGCGCAAATGTTTGCTCTGGCATCGTTGCTCGCATGGGCGACCGCGCAGGCCGAGACGGACCTGACCGATCTGCCCATCGAACAACTCATGCAGGTGCGGATCGTCACCGGCGCATCGAAATACGCGCAAGCGGCCAATGATGCACCTGCGAATGTGCAGGTCATCACTGCGGCGGACATCAAGGCCTACGGTTGGCGCACGTTGGCCGACATACTCGGCAGTCTGCCGGGGCTCTACTCCAGCTACGACCGCAACTACACGACGCTCGGGGCACGGGGCTTCCTGCGTGCCGGCGACTATGACACCCGCTTCCTGCTGTTGATCGATGGTTATCGCGCCAACGATTCCATTTTTGACCAGGCTGCCGTGGGCACCGACGCCTTGCTCGACGTCGATCTCATCGAACGCGTGGAATACATCCCCGGTGCAGCGTCCGCGGTGTATGGCTCGAATGCCCTGTTTGGCGTGATCAACATCATCACCAAGCGTGGACGCGACATTGGCGGCGCGCAGGTGAGTGGAAGTACCGGCAGTGCCAATGCGCGGCAGGGCCGTGTGACGTGGGGTGACCGCGCCGCCAATGGCGCCGAGTGGCTGCTCTCCGCCAGTGTGGACGATGCCCCCGGGAAGGATCTGTACTTTCCTGAATTCAACCGGCCCGGAGTCAGTGACGGCGTCGCGCGCGGCATGGATTTCGACCGGGCCAACCGCCTGTTTGCCAAGGGCAGCTTTGGCGAGTTTGGCCTGACATTCGGTTATGCCGATCGCACGAAAGGCGTACCGACGGCTTCATACAGCCAGGTCTTCGGTGATTCCCGCTCGCGCACCATCGATACGCGACAGATCCTGGACGCCACCTGGCAGCATGCGGTCAGCGATGCCACCGATGTCTCGGCGCGTCTGTACTGGGGGCACTACACATCGGTTGGCCGCTATGTGTATGACTATCCGCCGCTGACCGAGAACCGGGACGTGTTCGATTCCGCCTGGTACGGCACGGAAGTCAAGCTCGTGACCCGGGCGATCGAACGTCACACGGTGGTCGTGGGCGCGGAGCTGCAGCGGGATTATCGCGATGCGATGGACAACTTTGACCTCGCACCGTACGCGAGTTACCTCGACGACCACCGCAGCAACAACCGCATCGGCGTCTACGCGCAGGACCAATTCGTGCTGCATCCGGATTGGGTGCTGGATACGGGCCTGCGCTACGACCACACCAGTTTCGTCCCTGGCATCTTCAGTCCGCGCGTGGGCCTGATCTGGCATGCTGCCGCCACGACGACCATCAAGGCGATCTACGGCATGGCTTATCGCGCGCCCAACGATTACGAGCTGTATTACCAGACCAGCGCGCCCGGCGGCCAGGCTGTCAACTCGCGGCTGGCGGCTGAGCGTATTCGCACGTACGAAGCCGTGCTGGAACAACAGGTCAGCGCCGGCGGCAAGGCGGTCCTGTCGATCTTCCAGAACAACGTCTCCAACCTCATCAGCCAGGCTCAAGATCCGACGACCGGGCTGCTGTTCTTCAGCAACCTGTCCCGCGTGCGCACACGTGGCGCAGAGGCGGGCTACGAACAGAACTGGCCTGCCGGTACCCGCCTGCGGGCGAGCTACAGCTTCCAGCATTCAGAAGAAGTCGATACGGGACAGACGCTGAGCAATTCGCCGCGCCACATGCTCAAGCTCAACACAACTACGCCCGTGTGGCGCGACGATTGGCGAGCCGGTGTCGAGGCGCAATATCTCAGCAACCGGCTGACCCTGTCCGGCAGGGTGGGGGGCTACTGGGTCGTCAACCTCACGCTGCTGGCCACACGGCTGGCGCCCGATCTGGAAATGGCTGCCAGTCTCTACAACCTGTTCGACCGGCGCTATGCCGATCCGGCCGGGCCGGAAATGGCGCCGGATGCCCTCCAGCGGGATGGCCGCACCTTCCGCGTGAAGTTCACGTACACCTTGCGATGAGCGCCCTGCGAGGACGGGTTCGACCTCTCTTTTGGCCTCGCCCCCGCAGGCTGTGTGCCTTCCTGGGCATCGTGCTTGCCGGGGCAGTATGGGTGCGCGTGGCTCACGCGCAGATGCAGGCCAGCGAGGTGGAGGTCAAGGCGGCCTTCATCTACAACTTTGCGTTGTTCACCACCTGGCCAGCAGGTGCAATAGCCGGTGATGCTCCAATGGTGCTTTGCGTGAGTCCAGACCACCCATTGCGAGCCGCCTTGCAAAAACTGACAGGAAAATCCGTGCGCGGACACAGGCTCCAAATCCGATCGATCGACAACGGCAGCGTTGCCGGCTGCCATGTGCTGGTAATCGATGACCACGTGGGCACGGTGCCGCTCGACGCCGCGACGCCCGTCTTGACGGTTTCCGATACCGGCAAGGCCGTGCGCACTGGCGGAGGTGCCGGGCCGATCGTCGCGCTGGCGTTGCAGGACAACCGCGTGGTGTTCGACATCGATGCCGCCGCCGCGCGGCAAGCCCACCTCGATATCAGCTCCCAGCTGCTGCGCCTGGCAAGGAGCGTGCAATGAATCTTCCGCTGTCGCATCGGCCGCGGCTCGGTCATACCGTGGTGCGCGCCAACATGGCCGGGGCAGGCGCGGCGCTGACCATCGCGGGCATTCTGCTGATCCTGTTCCAGTTCATCGCGCTGCATGCCTCGCTGGTGCGCGACGTGCATGTGCAGGCGCGCATCATCGGCGCCAACAGCGTCGCAGCGCTGCTGTTCAATGACCGGCACGCCGCAGAGGAGACGCTTGCTGCGCTGGAGGCTTCACCATCGCTGCGGGCAGCTGGCATATTTTCCGCGCTGCGCAAGCCGCTGGCGCTTTACCAGCACGGCGATGCGGACCCCGTGCAGGCGCCCGATGCGGCCATGCTGCGTGACGCCCATGAGTCCACGCTGACGACGCTCGATGTCGTGGAGCCGGTGGAGTCCGAGCGCCGCGTGATCGGCTATGTGGTCATCCGCTCCAGCCTGCGCGAGCTTTACATGCAACTGCTCGGCTATGCGGTCCTGACGGTGTCCGTGGGCATCGGCGCGATGGGGCTCGCGTATCTGGTGATTGCGCGCATGCGCCGTGCGGTGCTGCAGGCCGAGGCGCATCTGGACTACCTCGCGCACATCGACTCGGTGACGGAACTGCCCAACCGCCACGCCTTCAACGAGCGCTTGCAGGTGTCGCTCCGGCGGGCGGGCCAGGCAGGAGCTGTCGGGCTGCTCTTGCTCGATCTCGACAACTTCAAGGTGGTCAACGACACGCTGGGCCACAACAACGGCGATCGCCTGCTCCGCCAGGTGGCGCGGCGCCTGAATGACGTGATCGAGCAGGCCAACCTGCGGGCCGTGCTGTGCCGCATCGGGGGCGACGAGTTTGCGGTCATCGCGGAGCTGTCCGGACGCGCCCAGATCGCCCAATCTGAAGCCAGCACCATTGCCGACGGCCTGGCCAAGCGCATTCTGGCCGCGCTGGCGGCGCCGTTTGCGCTGGACCTGCACCAGATCTATGTCACCGCCAGCGTGGGGGTCAGCCTGTATCCGCACGATGCACGCGATGTTCAGACGCTGACCCGCAATGCCGATACGGCGATGTACTACGCCAAGAATCACGGCAAGAACGCGGCTTCGAGCTTCACGTCGGAGATGGACCAGCAGGCGCGCCGACGTCTGCGCGTTGAAGCCGACCTGCGCCGTGCGCTGGATCGCGAGGAGCTGTTGCTGACGTATCAACCGCAGGTACGCCTGCAGGCGCTGGCGGAGGGCAGCACGTCGCTGGGGGCGTCGCACGTGCATGGGGTGGAGGCGCTGGTGCGCTGGCGCCATCCCGAGGTTGGCATCATCGGCCCCGGCGAATTCATTGCCGTGGCGGAAGAGACCGGCCTGATCGTCCCGCTGGGCCTCTGGGTGCTGCGAACGGCGTGCCTGCAAGCCGCGCGCTGGATGCGCGAGGAAGAAGCCACGCTGCGCGTGTCGGTCAATCTCTCGGCACGTCAGGCGCGCGACCCCGCGCTGGTCAAGAACGTGCTGGACATTCTTCAGGAGACCGGCCTGCCGCCACACTTGCTGGAGTTGGAGATTACCGAGAGCGTGCTGATGGAAGACATCGAGGCCAACATCGCGCTGCTGGAGGCCCTGCACGCGGCAGGCATCAGCCTGTCGATCGACGATTTCGGCACCGGCTATTCATCGCTGGCGTATCTGCAGCGCTTCCCGATCCAGAAGCTCAAGATCGATCGCAGTTTCGTACAGCGGATGCCCGGCGATGGCGAGGCCATTGCCAGCGCGGTCATCGCCATGGCCCATAGCCTGAACATGGAGGTGGTGGCCGAAGGCGTGGAAGACCCCGAGCAGCTGATGCTGCTGCGCGGGGCCGGCTGCGACCTGGGGCAGGGCTACCTGTTCTCGCGCCCGTTGCAGGCCGATCCGTTGATGGCATGGATCAAGCGGCTGGACAGCGGCGCGGACGCGCCCACAGAGCTGCTGGACGATGAGATCGTGCCGGCCAATGCGCTGCCGTCCTCGCTCGCGGGTTAGCCGCGCTCAGGCCGCGGCCCGCCGGGTTGCGCGCGTGGCGCCCGCCGTGAGCACCACCACTGCCGCCAGGATGATGCCCGTGGCGCCCAGCGTCTGCGGCGCGACGCGCTCGTCGGCCAGCCATGCGCCCATGAGCAGGGCGATGGGTGGGTTGACGTAGACATAGCTGGTCGCCATGACGGTGGAGACGCGTTCCACCAGCGCCATGTACGCCGTGAAGGCAATCGCGGAGCCGAACACCACGAGGTAGCCCCACGCCAGCGCGGAATGCGTGCCGATGTGCGTCGGCCATGTTTCCCCC
>JAGWNU010000127.1 GCA_028871175.1 Burkholderiaceae bacterium
AGAGCGCGCTGCAGGCGCGTGTTTTCAGCGGTGGCACGTTGCATCTCCGAGAAATGGGTACGGTCGAGCGCGTCGCGCTGCTCGGTAAGCCGCTGGTTTGCATGTAACCGCAGCCAGCCGTATACTCGATTGGTTGCCGGAAACACCGGCACACGGGATTAGCGTCCCGTCTACTCAAGGCGCACATTAGCCGCGCTAGTTCTTCACGCGCGGCTTTTGCATGCGCACGTCTGGCCTCCTCAATGGCGGCGCCGGGCGCGGGCTCCGCAAGGGGCGCCGGTTCCTTGAGTCCGGTAACGCTAACCCGCTCGGTCGCCGCCCCCTCCGATTAGCGTCGGAAAGCGGCTCGCAAACCGCACTCAAGGAGTCATGCCATGACTGGTACGTCTGTTGGCGCGTCCGCGCTCGCCCCTACCCCCAACACCTTCAATTTCGAATCCCACTCGGTGCGCGTCGTTATGCGCGACGACGAGCCGTGGTTTGTTGCCTCAGACGTCTGCATGGCGTTGGGCTTGTCGAATCCGAGCGAAGCCATGCGGTCGCTCGATAGTGACGAACGAATGACCCTCAGCTTAACTGAGGGCTTAACGGGCCGCCGTGGTGGCGCCCGCTTGCAGGCGATCGTCAGCGAATCCGGCATGTACACCCTAGTCCTACGCTGCCGCGACGCCGTGAAGCCCGGCACCGTCCCGCACCGCTTCCGCAAGTGGGTCACATCCATCGTCCTGCCTGCCGTCCGCAAGACCGGCCAGTTCACGGCACAAGCGAGCATCGACGACGCACCCGCCGCCGCCCGCACACCCGCCGACCTCGCCAGCCTCTACCCCGCCGACGTCGAGCGCGCGCTGCAACTGCTCAACAAACACATCTACCAGGCAGACCGCTACACCGGCATGCTCATCGTCCTGCAGGACGACGAGGCCAAAGAACCCGTCGTCATCTCCGCCGGCAGCTATCGGCACAAGCGCGCCCGCGCGCTCACTGACTTTGCGCGGGCGTCGGTGCAGATTTCGGATTTGATTGAGGCGGGGGTGTAGGGGGTGGGATGGGGCTTGCACCACCTTTCACTACTGTCCGGGAAGACGGTGCGGATCACGTCACGGGCATTACGATAGTGACGAGCAGCCCGGTTTGCCCAGCAGCGTCTGCGAAACCAAGGCGGATTTCTGCACCGATGCGCTGGGCAATCGCATTGACAATGGAAAGCCCTAGACCAGAGCCAACGTGCTCGCTGCCCAGAGTACGGTAGAAGGGATCAAACACTCTTTCTCGTTCGGCAAGCGGGATTCCTGGCCCGCTGTCCTGAACTCGCAGTTCCACTTTGCCTTCGGCTACACCTACTGAAAGATCGACACGCCCGCCCTCAGGCGTATATCGGATGGCGTTATCGACCAGATTTTTGACAATGGCGATCATGTCCAACTCGCTCGCCCAGACCTGCGGATCTTGTGTGCCTTCGATACCGATGTCGATGTGCTTTGCCTCAGCCAGTGGCATGAGGTCTTCCAGCACTCGGCGATAAATCTCGGAGATGAAAACCAATGATTTCGGCGTTTCGATGGCGGCCTGCGCCTTTGCCAGCGCAAGAAGCTGGTCCAGCAGGCTCCGACTGCGCTCAATCCCCTGTCTCAATACTGATAGCCGCTCGCGCGCCACGTCCGACATTTCCGCTTCGGCAAGTCGTTCCGCTTGCAGCGAAATGGCTGTCAGTGGTGACCGCAGCTCGTGCGCCGCATCGGCCACAAAGCGGCGCTGCGAGTCCATTGACTGCCCGACCCGAGTGAGTAAGCGATTGATTGCGACAACGAACGGACGTATCTCAACTGGAAGGTGGTAATCCTCGACCGGATGAAGTTCCTGCTCTCCGCGCTGATCGACTTCCCTGGACAGCGCAGCAATGGGGCGAAACATCTTGCGTACCAGGTCAGCCACAATCAACAGCAACACCGGCACCAAGATCAGCACGGGCATCACGGTGCGCAGTGCTCCCTCGCGGGCGATTTCATTGCGGAAACTCGATTCCTGAGCCACAGCTATGCGCTCGCCGGTCTCCGTGGTCTTGACCAAAACGCGGAACATCTCGCCCTCGACCTCCAGCGTATGCAGCCCGTCAGCGAGCGTCGTTGGCAGAGAAAGGGGGCCGCCCGCGTCTACGCTTACCGAGGACGGATTGGGTTGTCCCAATCGCTGTACGATCACACGAGACTCTTCATCGCGACCCTGAAGATGGGTATTGGTGGCTGGAGCACCGGGAGAGAGAGGCTGACGCACCACGAGCTGCGCCACCTGCCGCAGCACGTCGTCCTGCAGCCCATGGGCCTCATCGAAAGCAGAAAGGAACGAAAAGACACCCGCTACGATAGCGACCGCCAGGATGGCCAGCGACAGTGTGAAAGACAGCTTGAGTTGAACCGATTCGTTTAGGCGTCTTTTGAAACCATCCATCCAACTCCCCTCACATTTTTGATGACCTCGCTGCCAAGTTTGCGGCGCAGAACATAGATCAGGTATTCAATCGCATTACTTTCGACCTCCTCCCCCCAGCCGTAAATACGATCCTCCAACTCGGCGCGGGAAAGGATGGCCCCAGGCCGGTGCAGCAAGGCTTGCAGCAGGGCAAACTCGCGGTTGGTCAATCGATGTGGAGAGCCGCCTTTGATGCTGGCCTCCCTGGTAACCGGATCCAGCGACACCACACCGTTTGAGAGAACAGGCAATGCCGTGCCGCCCTTGCGCCGCAAAACCGCGCGCATCCGGGCCAACAGCTCTGCCATCTGAAACGGCTTGGATACGTAGTCATCGGCACCCCCGTCCAGGCCGCGCAGCCGATCATCCAGACCGTCGCGCGCAGTGATGATGAGCAAAGGAATCGGATTCTCCTTGACGCGGATTCCGGCAAGTACTTCGAACCCGTCTTTACCAGGCAGGCCGAGGTCGAGCAGCACCAGGTCATAGTGCTGACAAGCCAGCGTCGTCAGCGCAGAGTGGCCGTCTTTCACCCAATCAGCCGCGTAGGAGGCATCCCTCAACGCCCCCTGTATTGCGTCACCGATCATCAGGTCGTCTTCAACCAGCAGTACTCGCACTTCCCTGCCTCCTGAGATCGCCGTTAGTGTGCCGTTCTGGCTGCTCTCTGCCGGAACAACAGGATTGCCGTCAACATGAATGCCAGAAGCGCGGCCGATGCAGAGTAGCGACTCAATGCCAACCCGCCGGAGCTATGCGGCTTATCGAGGAAGTCTCCGACCACGGCACCGAGCGGGCGCGTCAAGATGAACGCGGCCCAGAAGAGCAACGTACGCGACACGGTAGTCCAATAATAGGCAGCCACGGCGATGGCAAGCAGAGCGAGGAAAACGACAGCCGCTCCGGTGTAGCCCAAGCCTGCTGTATCTGCAGTCCAATCACCCAACGCAGTCCCCAGAGTCTGCGAGAACATGATTGTTAGCCAGTAGAACGCCTCAGCCTTGGGCGAACTGACAGAGCTCACCGATACGGAGCCGAGCGTGCGATGCCAAACGAAAAGTGAGCCGAGCAACAGAGCGAGCAGCAAGCAAGACCCGCCAGCGTAGCCTATGCCCAGCGAGCGATCCGCAAAGTCGGCCAATGTAGTACCGACGGTGGTCGTCGCGATGATGGTGCCCCAGTATAAGAAGGGGCGAAACCGCTTGGCTTTGGTCTGCGCAAACACGGCAGCCAAAAAAATCACCGCAAAGATGCCTGTGCCGACCAAGTATCCGAGGTTCATGGACATTGAGACGGCATCGCCACCAGTTTCGCCGAGTGTAGTGGCGGCAATCTTGATGAGCCAGAACCCTAGCGTCACTTCGGGCACTTTGGTGAGCGCATGTTCGGTCGATGTTTTCATGAGGGCGCGTTCCGAGGTTAGGCGTTGCCTTCGAGCGCATCGAAGTTTTTCAGCAGGTCCACCATCGCCGCTTTGCAATCGGCTTGGTTTGGCGTATCGGCGCGCAGCGCGGCCAATGCCCTATCGATAGCTTTGTCGAGCACATGCCAATCGTCTGCTGCACGAGGCTTCAGTCCGGCCTCAGCGGCATCCCAAGATACCTCTAAATCCTTGATGCGTGCCTTGGCTGCGACCAAATCCCCCCTGTCAACGATGGTGGCAACGTCGCTGGCGATGCTGCGGAACGCCGACAAATCTCCGAGTTTGGAGGCCGTTTTACGATGCGATTGCGCTCCGCCCTGCGATGGCGTTGTTTGTACTGCGGGGTTGTTCTGATCCGCTTGTTTAGAACAACCTGCCGCGACGGCCACGAGCACGGCGACCGACACGGTCACCACGGGGCGCGCGAGGGAGTGCTTCATCAGCATATGTTTCCTCCTTGTGGAGTAGAAAGTGGTCTATTCAGCAACTTCGGCAGAGCGGCGACCGCTTATGCCGAGCTGCGCGACGGCCACCAACATGACGATTACCGACAGGAACAACGCACTGGTCCACATGGCACCCATGCCAAAGCCGCCATAGGTCTTTGCCTGAGTGAGCAGGTCGCCCAGCGCGGCTCCGAGGGGTCGGGTCAGAATGTAGGCGGTCCAAAACGTCAACACTGCATTGCCACCCATCCGCCATGCCGCATATGTGATGCCAAGCAGCGTACCGAATGCCACTGCACCCCAGACAAAGCCGAGCCCCAATGCCTCGGTCGCAAGGTCACCAGCAGCGGTACCCAGTGCAAATGTGCAGAGGATGGCGCCCCAGTAGAACAGCTCCCGCCGCCGCGTCACGATGTCGTGGATGGAGAGGGTGCGCTCGACGCGATACCAGAGATAGAAGATCACAGCGAGCGCGCTGGCAAACACCGTGGTACTGATGTACAGGCTGACGCCCAGACTATCGGTCAGCATGTCAGTGATTTGGGTACCGACGACGCTGACCAACACTACTGTCAACCAGTAAATCCAAGGCGTGTAGCGGCTAGTGCGTAACTGGGCGAACAAAGCCACCGCCAGCACGGCTAACATCACCACGCGGGTCGACCCTTGGCCCAGGCCTGCATTCACTGCCAGGAAATCCGCACCGGTCTCCCCGACGGTGGTGGACATGATTTTGATGATCCAGAACGACAGGGTGACTTCCGGGACTTTGTTGAGCCATCCACTGGACGTGACAACAGGTAATTTAGTCATGGTGCGCTCAGGCCAATTCGCAAAGGGTATGGCGCCAGTCTGGACAAACTGACTTAGCTCGGCCATAGGACCGAATGCGCCACTCGAAAGGTCAGCGAGGCGCGGCTTCCAACGCCCGCTCCCTCCCCTGCAAATACCTCAATTTCTCCGCATCCCGCTCTGCCCCGGCGAAGAGATCGACAAGATCCGCCGCATCCTCTCCAGATAGCTCACATCGGCCGGCGGCTCCATCGCCCAGGCCGGCGCCGGACTGATCTTCACCTGTGGCGGCACGGGCGACAGGCTGGCAACGGGCGCGCACTGACATCCGTACATCACCAGCAGCGAGAGCGCGCTGCAGGCGCGTGTTTTCAGCGGTGGCACGTTGCATCTCCGAGAAATGGGTACGGTCGAGCGCGTCGAGCTGGTCGGTAAGCTGCCGGTGTTTGCCGATGGCAGCCTGCAGCGCCGTCACGACGGTATCGACTGCGGTCTGGCGCTCGATGGCGTGGTCGCGTTGCATCTGCGCGATGGTCTTGTCGTAACGGTTGGCTTGCCAGCCCCACGCAGCTGCTGCAGCCACCGCTGCCACTGCCAGGAGCCGGACGATTGCGAAGTTCACGGGCTTTGCCTTGTCGGATGATGTACGTGACCCACAGCCCCGCCACCGCCAGCACGCAATGCAGTTGCACGGTGGCGATGTCGCGATGGGCGTGGAGGGAAGCGGCGGCGCTGCCGAGCGCGCACAGGGCGACGGCGCACAGCAGCAGCGCCCCGCGCAGGCCGTGCGGAATGGCCTGCGTGAGCGCAGACCACGCCGCGCCCGCGCAGATGGCCACGAGCGCCACGATGTCGATGGCGGTGAGCACGTCATTTTGGGTGAGCGTCATTCCTTGCGGCCTCCTGTCCAGCGGTGGGCTGCCTGCTGCAGCCAGTCGTGCGCCAGGCGCCGCAGTGCCGGAAGCTCGCCGTATGCGTAGCCGACGATGGTCAGCCCGAACACGCCGGCGATGAACTTGACGGCATCCGACACGAGCCCCGTTGGCACCTGCCAGAAGCCAATCACGCCGTTGCCGAGGTAATGCGCACACACAATGCCCAGCAGCAGAGAAGCCACACGCTGCACCGCCGTGCCCGGAATGAACCGCAACGACACCAGCGCGCCGGCTGCGCTCGGCAAAATCGTGTCCAACACGCGCAGCAGCGCGCCCCAACCTGTTGGCTGTGCCATCTATGCTCCCAATGCTTGTTTGGCGACCGCCCAGCGCGCGCGGCGCCGCTCTGCGCCTTCCATGGCCGGGCCGTTGATACGGCGCGTGATTTCGTCGAACTTGCCGGCGTCGGCCAGCTTGCCCAGCCCGAAGGCCCACCAGTACCAGCCGGCGGAGAGCGCGGCGGTGTCGTCCCGCTCCAGCAGCTCGGGCCGCGCGACGAGGTCGAGATCCAGCGCGTGGCCGCACTCGCGGTAGTTGGCCCGGAAGGTGATTTGCTTGAGCCCGCGGCCCCGGTAGCGCCAGCCGTCTCCGCTGGCGGCGTCACCATTGCCGTAGCGGTTGGCGTAGGCGATGTTGGCGATGCGCTGCTGCCGCTCGAGCGGCACCGCGCGCTCGCCCGGCTGGCGGCCGAGCGTGGTGGCCAGCGCGGGCGTGACGCGCGAGAACATGACGGGCAGCGCCGCCACGGCGTAGTTGAACGATTCCGTAACGCGGGTGAAGCCGGCAGACTCATGCCCGATCTGCGCGATAAAAGCCGCCTGCTGTGCGGGCGTGGAGATGCCGAAGCGCTTGCACGTGGCCTCGATGTGCGGCCACCAGCGATCGGCGAGCGCCGGCGGCAAGACGGCGGCCTTGCTGAAGGATTGTTTGTTCATCGCTTGGAAAAGAAAAAGCCCGCCGGGTGGCGGGCTGTTGGGTGGTTTCGTAATTGCGGACGCGCGGGGTGTCACATCACTTCGGTGGCGCAGGAATGACCAGGTTCGTCACCTTGGCCGCCTTCTTGGCCTTGCCCTGCCCCACCTTGGCCTTGCCGCTGTTGCCGCCGTTCAGGCTCACGTTCACCAGCCAGCTTTTGTTGGCGTAGATGTGCGTGACGGTCTCGGCCAGGTAGTCGCCGTCGGCCTGGGCCTTGAAGCCTTCCAGCCGCAGCGTCTTCTCGGCGCTGATATCGCCGCGGCCCATCATCTCCAGCTCGCCTTCGGCGGTGCTGCGGTTCATATCTTGCAGCTTGGCCTTGGCGGCGGCTTTGGCTGCCTGCGGGCTGGCGTGCACGTGCCGGTCGGTGTGCGTGGCCTGCGCGGGGCTGCCGTTTGGCGCGTCCGGGTTGGGGATGTACAGATCGATCTTGCGGCCGGTCTTGGCATCGTGCGCGCGGGTTCTGACGCCGCCAACGCTGCTGCGGTCTGGAAACGTCAGGCGGTAGCGCATGAGGTCTGACGGCCGCAGCACGATGGGCGCCAGCGGCTTGCCGTCTGCGGACTTACCGGCGCCGCGCGGGGCGACGATGAGCCTGCCGCCCTTGACCGTTGCTGTGCCGCCGTACTGACGCGCAAGCCGGGTGATGAAATGCAGATCGCTCTCACCAAACTGGTCAGCGCGCTCGATGTGCGCCTCGATCGTGCAAGCGGGCTTCCAGCCGTGCCGGGCGGCCACACTCGCCACGATGGCGGCCAGCGTGGTGCCGGTGTAGCTGGCGTTGCGCTGCGCCTTGGCGCTGGCGCGCATGTCGGCCGGCTTGCCGCGTATCACGATGGTGGCAGGTGGGCCGCTCAGCTCGATCTCGTCAACGGCGTACGTGCCGCGCGTGGATAGGCCCTTGCCGGCCCAGCCGAACGAGATGCGCAGCTTGGCGCCCTTGGGCGGGAAGGCGATTTTGCCGTCGCGGTCGTCCAGGCGGATCTCGCAGCGGTCGGCTTCCATCCCGGGCTTGTCGGTCAGGCGGATCTCCAGCACGCGATCGCGCAGCAGCGCAGTGATGTCTTGGCCGTCTGCCAGGACTTCGAATTGAGCTTCCATACGCTACGTCCAAAGCTGGATGGGTTCATCCCGCGCGGGCGTGAGGTCGGGCAGGAAGATCTCCACGCCGGCGGCGTACGGCTGGCGCCGCGCGGCGAGGCCGGGGTTGGCATCGAGCACGGCCTCCACCGTGCCGGCCAGCGTGCCGTATGCGCGGTAACAGAGCACGTCGAGCACATCGCCGTCAGATGTTCTGATAGTCATCGCCATAGCGTCGGAACTCCAAATCAAAACCCTGTTTGCGCGGCGTGCCGTCGGCCAGCAGGCCGTCTTGCTCTTCGCCCACGCGATCGAGGAAGTAGCGGCCGAGCACGTCGCCCGAGCCGGTGGTCAGTTGCACAGGCTTGAGCGCGGCGCCGATGGCGCGCAGGCGGTCGAGCTGCCCTGCCCCCGCGCCGCTGGCGGTGAAGATGGCGCCGGATACGGTGATGGTGTCGCCGCCCGCGCCCACGGCCTGCAATGCCTCTTGGCGCTGGATGCGTTCTTGCGCGGCGATGTTGTAGCGGGTCTCGCGGCGCAGGCGGTCGTACGCGGCCGTGGAGAGGCCGAACTGGAATTGCTCGCCGTCATCTGTCGACAGCACGAGCAGGCGTTCGGTGGCGCCTGCGGTTTGCCCGGCGCCGAGGATCTTGTCCGGGCCCAGCGCGTAGCTGGGCACCAGGCTGCGCACGTTGGGCGCGACGGCGGGCAGCACGGCATCGAGGCGGCGGCGTACGGTTGCCAGTGCGTCGCCGGTGGTTTGGGCGGCGCGCAGGACAGTGTTGAACCGCTCGCCGACTGCGGTGCGGTGGATGGCGCCCAGTGCAGCGTCTGTCAGGCCGAGTGCGCGTTGTGCTGCGCCTCTGGCCGCCGTCACCCGGCCGGTACCGCCGATGGCCTCACCTGCAGCGGCAAGCGCGTTGCCAGCGCTGGTGAGGTCACCCAAGGCCTGCACCTCGCGGCGGCGTGCGTTTGTATCGCCGGTGCCGTCAGGCTTGTCTAGTAACCGCTCCATCTGCCGGACATGCTCGGCAGCGCGCGCCGCGTGCGTTGCCGCTGCGGATGCGAATGTCTGGAAATCCATGGTGTGTTCCGTTACAGATGCGGGCGGTCTGACATGGCAGCCCGGCGCTGCTGCGCGGCGTATTCGTCAAACTGGCGGCGCAGGTGCGGCATCAACTCCTCGGCCAGCTGGCGAGGGTCTTTGACGTCGCCGTTGACCGTGAGGTCGATCTTTGGGGCGAACTCGAACCGCTGGTCGACTTGCAACCGTGGCGGCGGCGCATTGGCGGCTGCTTGGGCGGTACCGAGCGCTTCCTGCGCGCCGGCGGGCAGTACCGGCGCGCCTGCCGATGGTGGCGCCTCGGGCTTCTTGTCGTTGAGGGCACGTTCGGCCAGTGCGCTGCTGGCCTTGCCGCCCAGGTACGAACCGAGCATGCCGCCGAGCAGCCCGCCGACAACGGTGCCGATAGGCCCCGCGATGGCGGTACCGGCCACGGCGCCGATGGCGCGCCCTGCAGCGCCGCCGGCAAGTTCGCCCGCCAGCCCTGCACCGATACCGGCGATGGCCTTGGCCTTGTCAGCTTTGGTGCCGGGGCGTTCTGCCGCTTCTGCGCTTGCCATGCCGGCCGTCCCCACCAGCGCCAGAACACCCGCGACACCGCCAATCTTGCCCAGCTTGGGAGCGGCGCCTTTCAGGAACCGGCCCGAAGCGCCCAGCACGCCCGGCGCCTTCGCTGCGGCCGGCGCCACCTTGGCTGCAGCGCCAGCTTCGGCCGCACGACCGACGCCTGCTGCAATAGCAGTGCCGCGCCCGATGTCAGCTACGCCCTTACCGATCTTCCATACGGCCCGGCCGGACCTGAACGCCAGAATCGACGCCAGCACGCCGCCGATGGCGACCGTGGCCTTGGGCGATTCGGCGGCCAGCTTGCCGACGGAGGTGCCGGCGCCGGCGGCGAGATCCGCCACGGAATCCGTTACGGGCTTAAGCGCATCGCCAATGCGGCGCATGGCTTCGTCCCACGCCTGCCCGACCTCGGCCCATTTCTGTTTGGAGCTATCGCGGCGGTCGGCCAGGTCTTTCTCGATCTCCCCGGCGGCCTTGGCGCCTTCGTTCTTTAAGCGCTGATACAGATCGGCGTTCTGCATGTAGGCCGTCAGTGCTGCCTTGACCTGCATGTCGTTGAAGAGGTCGCCCGTCTTCATCGTCTCGGCAAACGCGCGCATCTGCGCCTCGCGCTTGGCGGGGTCGGATTC